>JBDSIO010000177.1:0-2912 GCA_039917895.1 Fibrobacteria bacterium
CTACGCCGCGTCCGATCCCGGATTCTCCCGGCTGGAGGATCTGGATCTCGCCCTGATCGCCGCGGCCTTTCCGGAACGAAGGGCCGCGAGAGCGCGGTTGTCCGCCTGGTTGGCCGGAACCTTCGCCCGCACCGCTCCCGCGGGCTGCCGGGAATTCTTCTGCGCGGTATACCCGGTCAAAGTGATCTACGGAAGCCCCTGGTTCATGCTCGCCTTGGCGTTGCCCTTATGCCTCGATGGCCTCGATGGCCTCGATGGCCTCGATAGCCTCGATAGCCTCGATGGCTGCGAAGCTTTGGAGGAGAAAAAGGCGGTGGACGCCGATGCTTGAATCGCTGCTGGCCGGGCCGGCAACGGCGTTGGCGGTAGCGATAGCCCTTTCCCTGCTGGTCGCTTGGGAAAGCGTGTATCCGCCTTGGGCCCCATACTTCCTTATCTACGCCGGGTTGGCCATCGCCATTCCCGTCGCGGCCGGAACCTGCGTATTCGGCAGTCCCTGGGGAACCGTTAGCGGGGCGTGGCGGGAGATGGCCCTCGCCGGCGCGGGCATGGCCTGCTGGGAAATCGGCCTGTTCCATTGGGTATACGAAGTCTGGTGGCTTCGGAGGATTGGCCGCGCGGACGATCCCGGGCTTTCGGTGCCGGCCGCCATCCGCTCCCTGCTGCGACTGGCCGAAAGGCGAACCGGCATCGATCCCGCGCGCGCGGAGCTGATCTTCGCCGGTTATACCCTGGTGTGGGCTCCCATCGGTGAGGAATTCTTCTATTGGGGCTACTTGTTCGAAGTCACGCGGCCGGCGTGGGGCTTCCCGACCGCATCGGTCGTTACCGCCTCGCTCTTCGCCTTCCGCCACGCCGTCCACTTCCTGTATTTAGGAAAGCGCACTCCGTTCATCCCCGCCGCGTGCCTGGCTTTGTCCGCGTTCGCTTCCGGATTGCTGAACAGCTGGCTGTATGAGCAATCCGGATCGCTTTGGCCCTTGATTCTTCTGCACATCCTCATGAACCTGTTGTGGGTGGCGTCCCTTAAGTCGGGCAATCAACGCCCGGCTTGACCGTTCTCATGGCGAGCGCGGCGAAAGCGGCAGCTTGATCCTCGCTCCCGAAGGCCAGAATCCCGCTCCAAAGAAATTTTATCAACCAATTTGCCATGCTGTGATTTTTTTACCTTGGTTTGACTATTGGCCGTTCTGGAGGCAATTAGCCCCCTGTACCAAAGACACCATAATTTAAAAGGGTACTCATCACTCATGACCCCTTCCTCGCAATTATTCGTCGTCATGGTCGAGGACAACCTTGATCTCTCCCTGACCGTCGAGGATTTCCTTTCCGCGGAGCCGAGATTGAAAGTGCTTGGGGCTGCCCGGGACGAAAATGGATTCAAGCAGCTGATTCACCTGCATTTGCCGGATCTCGCCCTAATCGATATCGGCCTGGATACACCGCGATCGGGCCTGGGGTTGCTGGCCTGGCTGCGGAGAGAATTCCCCATAATCAAACCGGTAATCATGACCGTTAATCAGGGGGATGTCCTGGAGGCCTACAACCTGGGTGCCAGGGGTTATGTGCTGAAGTCCAATTTGGAAATCCTCGCTCCGACCCTGCTCGAAGTGAGCGCCGGAAAACTCATCATTCCGCCGAATGTGAGCGAACTCTTTTTGTCCCAAGTGACGGAAGCAGCCGCAAACTGGAAGATATCCATGGAACTGGAACGATTTTCCGTCAGGGAAAAAGAAATACTAAACCACCTTCGTTTGGGTATCCGTCGGGAGGATATCGCGGACAAATGCGGCATCTCGTTTTTCACGGTGCGGAGACATATCCAGAACATGCTGGAAAAAACGGGTGAGCCTTCGGTCAAGGCCATCCTGGATAGATTCGGAGAGGTACTGGGCGCCTAGTTTCCCCTTGAGCGGGTAATGGCCCCATTCAGGAAAAACTTTGGCCGTCCTTGCGGGGCCCAAAGGGGATCTGCCGCCTTTCCCTCTCCGAAATCAAAAACTAACGCGCGGTAAAACCCGGGTAAACACCATTCGGCGTGGTGCTTGCAAGATTTCGGCCCCCCGGATATTTGGATTCCCGGCGAAATTCAACTAAAGTATGGATTCTCCGGCGCCTGCGCCGGTTCGCCGGCGCCCAGCGCGGGATCCCGGACAGTCCAACCCACGAGGGAAACCACTATGGTCGTGAACGTCGTGACCGTCCATGTAAAACCGGAACATCTCGCCGAATTCACGGCCGCCACCCTCGACAACCACAACGGGACGCGCTTGGAACCGGGCAACATCCGCTTCGATGTGCTCCAGGGCGCCGACGATCCGTTCCGCTTCCTTCTATACGAGGTCTTCGAAAGCCAGGAGGCCGTGGAAGCCCATCGCCAGACCTCGCATTACAAGACCTGGCGGGCCAAGGTGGAACCGTGGATGGCCGGCCCCCGCGTCGGACTACAGTACCAACCCATCGCCCCGGCGGATCCCGCGGCATGGTGATTTCGGGTTTCACCTTTTCCCGTATCCCGGCGGTCCATTTCGGCGCGGGTAAACTCGCGGAACTTCCCCGCGTGGCCGCCGGCTTTGGCAAGGAAGCGCTGCTGATCACGGGTGTCGCTTCGCTCGACCACGCCGGCCGTCGCGGGAGCGTCGAAGCGGCGCTAGCCAAGGCAGGCTTGCGCGTCCACGCGCTGGTCATCGACGCGGAACCTTCCACCAAATTCATTGACGAGACCTGCGCGCGTTTGAGGTCGAACGGCTTCCAGGTCGTGATCGGCATCGGCGGCGGCAGCGTCATCGACGGCGCCAAGGCCATCAGCGCCATGCTCCCCCATGCGAACAGCGTGCTGGATCATCTGGAGGACGTCGGCCGCAACGTCGCGCACAGCGGCGTGAAAATCCCTTTCGTGGCCGTGCCCACCA
>JBDSIO010000178.1:0-14210 GCA_039917895.1 Fibrobacteria bacterium
CTGCTTACGACCCAGAGCAGCGACTTCTTCATGCGCAACGGATTCCGTGAAGCCGATCTTTCCGTGCTCCCTGCGGAAAAACTGGCAGCCTACAACCAGGACCGCAACTCCCGGGTACTGGCCGTAAGCTTCTAACGACTTCCTAATCGGCTTCCTAATCTGCTTCCTAATCTGCTTCCTAATCTGCAATCGGGACCCGCACTGCCGGTCCCCCGAAAAAAGATCGCGAAAAATCCCGTTTTTATACGACACTCCGGTCTGGGGTAGAGACCGGCGAACGGTACATATAACTCAGCCCAACACCAGTTCCTGGCGGTCGATTTCGGAGCCTCTCATGTTCTCTTCCCCGCCAAAATCCGCGGGCCCGCACCCTCGGACCGAGTCAATCCTTCACAAGCGATCCCTTGAACGGTTGTAACTCGGGCATGCCTGGACGTTGGGGGGCTGCGGGACTGCGCGTGGGCTGGGGCTGTTTGACGGAAGCGAACGGCCCGCCTGGCGGGCGATCGTAAGCAGGCGCTGGCCATGGGCTTTCCGCGAGCATCCGCGGCGGACCCGGAGCAAGCTCCGCGTTTGCGAGCGGAAGCGTCGACAACCTCTTAGCCATGGCCGGTGGCCGGATGAATCAATGCATGTGAAGCTTATTCGCTGTAGTCGTAAGCCCCAGCCCACGCGCAGGCCCGCAGACCCGCGCGCCTACCTGAATTCCCGATCCAGAACAGAGGCAATGAAGCGTTCGAGACTGATAGGATAGAACCGAGGCGACGGGCACCAGATCACCCCCATGTTGATAATCTCCGCCCGGCTCATATCATTCAAAACCTTCTCCAATAGCTCCCGATCGGGATCCGGGAACTCCTCCACCGTCAAATGCTCATTGCGGATGCGGTAGTTCTTTTTATAAGCCGAACTGAAGGAGAACATGCGGGCCACCAGGCTTTTGTCCATGAAAGGCTCGGCCTCAGGGAACATGTCCGCGAAATGCTCGCTACCGGGGGAGAGAGTGAGGAGAAGCTTGGGACTGACCATGATCTTGCCTGTCAGCTTCAAGGACCCGGGATTCACCTTGTCGTCGTCGGATTCGTCGTTGGGACCCACCAAGGTGAAAGGCAAGGTATGATAGCCCGCGACGATGCCGGTCATGGGCAGGCGGCACACGTCCGTGGATTTGTAGATGTGCTTGAGCCGGTTCTGGTCGGCGTTCTCAAAGGATTCGGGCATGGTAGTCAATGTACATTTTTGCGCCTCGGGTCCTTCCGGCCCTTCCGATCGGGCCCGCGCGCCGAGTCGATCCCGTGGTGGCCGAGGGTATCCGCTGGCGCGGTAAGCCAGGTCGACCAATTCCCTTTGGTGCGATCGCAGGCAAAGGTCACCGCCCCGTCCCGGGCCGTCAAAAAGATCCGCGATCCCAAACGCTCCAAGGCTTCCACCGTGGCCGGTCCCGGATGCCCGAAGCGGTTGCGTCTGCCCGCCGAGAACACGGCGACCGGCGGACGCACTTCCTCCAGAAACGGGAGGGCGTTGGACAGGTCGCTGCCATGATGCGGGACCTTCAAGACCGCATCGCGGATGGAGCCGCCGCCTTCGCCGGCATGGGCCAGCAGATCCGTTTCCGCCGCGGGTCCCATATCCCCGGTGAACAGAAAGGTGCGGCCGCGCAAAGCGAGCAGCGTGACCACGGAGTTGTCATTGCGATCGGAATACTGACCGGCCCGCTCGGGCGACAACACGCTCATCCCGATTTCCCGCGCCGCGTAAAGCGATTGCCCGCGCGTGGCCGCCACCATAGGGACGCCCCGTTCCGCCAAGGTCGCGCGCAGATCGCTCCAGGCGCGGGTATCCGCTTCCAGGCCGGGATGGATGACCTTGCCGATGGCGATGCGCGAGGCGACATAGGCGAGGCCTCCGTAATGATCCAGATCCGGATGGGTGACGACGACGATGTCCAGGCGGTTGATCCCCTGCGCGCGCAGATAGGGAAGGATGACGTTGCGGCCCGCATCCGGCGGACCCGCATCGATGAGGATGTCCGCTCCCGGCAGCCGGCACAAGGTCCCGTCCCCCTGCCCCACGTCGAGAAAGGCGATGGATGCGGGTTTGCGCCAGGCCTGCCAGGCCTCGGCTGCCGCCCAGCGCGCCGAGAATCCCGCTATTCCGAGTAACAGGAAGGGCGCGGCTTTCCGCGCGCGAAGCGCGAAGGGAAAGGCCAGCACGAGGAATCCCAGGAACAGGCTCCAACCCGCGGGCAAGGCCGCAACCGAAAACGCCGCTCCCGGCCAACTGGCCAGGCGATGCACGGAGGCGGACAACAATGCCGCGAAACCTCCGGTGCTTTCGCCGAAACAGGCCGCAATCGGGGCGAAGGGCCCGGCCAACAGGGTGAGGCAGGCCGAGACGATCATGCCCGAACTGATGCCTACGGTAACGAGATTGCCCAGAATGGAAGAGGGTGCCGCGGTATGGACTAGCGCCGCGAGGAGCGGATACAGGCCTAGGAAGATGACGAGGGACAGCGCCGGGGTGGAGATCAGGTACAAGGAAAGGGCGTTGCGGAGGCGCAGTCGGGCCGTTAGGAGCGCCATGGGCCGCGAATATAGGATGAGCAGGAAAGTGGCGGCGAAGGAAAGCTGGAAGCCCAGGGAGAGGATTTGCCGGGGCATCCAGAGCAGGCTGGCGACCGCGGCCCAGCCCAGGTTGTTCAGGACGGAACCGGGACGCTCCCAAATCACGGAAGGCAGGCAAGACCAGAACATCAACGCGGCGCGCAGCACGCTGATTTGGCCGCCGCAAATGGGCACGTAGAGGCCGAGCAGTGCTCCCGTGGCCAGATACGCGGCTTTACGGGGGAGACGCAACAGGGCGAAGACCTGCAGCAGGATCAAGGCGAACAGTCCTACATGCTGACCGCTGATGGCAAGGATGTGCAGCATCCCGCTGGCTTTAAAGTCCTCCACCAGTTCCGGATCCAGGTCATCCGTTGCGCCCAGCATGGCGGCGCGCACCAGCGGCGCCTGGGATGCCGGCACATGGCTATCCAGTCCGCGTTCCAGGGTGGCGCGCAGAAAGGCGATGAGCCGGTCCCAAGGGCCCGGTCCCTCGATTGCTTCCAGGGAGCGGGCCTCCAGGACTCCTTCCAGGTTCTGGGAACGAAGATAGGCGGGATAATCGAATTGGCCCGGATTGGTGGGCGGGGCTGGAGGCATGGGACGTGCCTGTATTTTCACTCGCAAGCCGGGGACGATGGGGAAGCCCGTATCCGGCGTCGTGACGCGGAAGACGCCTCGGGGCGTATCCAAGGCAAAGGTCAACTTGCGCTTACGCGACGGGAACCCCTCCACCCGGCCTTCGACCATGGACCATTCCCCCGGCCCGTCGGCTTGGACGGTTGCAGGACGGGAGCCGAAAATTGCGTCCGGATACGGCATTCCGGCCTTGCCGCCCATTCCAAGCCATTGCGACCATGCAACGAACAGCATGGTCTGCAACATCAGGCGCTTCCCCTTCCGTTCCTCGAAGAACAGGACGCAAGCCAGGAATCCTGCGGCCGCGGTCCGCGGAAGCAGATACGCGTCCACGCAACCCCATACGATCGGGAGCGCGAGGCAAAGCCCGGCTTGGCGTCGGTAGCCCTTGGCGGAAGCGTTGCGCCAGCCCAGGAGAAACCTGAGGCAGCCTTTCCACCTTGCGTGAACGAACCTCCACATCAACGCCTCCGTGCGTTTCCGGATCGGCTCCGGCGGTCAACCAAGGAACAACCTAGCCCTCCCCCCGATTGCAGCCGTGCTCGCGGTCACGAAAATCCTGATCTCGGGCGCCGGGATAACCGGGCCTTTTCGTTCCCGTGTCCGCGATCAAAGGACGGAAGTGATTGCGATTCGGTTCGGAAATCGCCTACGCAGTTGAGCCAATGATTACGGGGTTGAAATGCGGTAAGCGGAAACGGAGCGAAAGGCGGCCAAAAAGGCGGGGTAAGGGAGAGTGTAAAGCGGGGATGAGAAAAGGAGCGGGAGGAAAACGGAGGGGGAAAAAGAAAGGGGCCGGCTAAGCCGGCCCCTTCAGTCCTACTTCTTGCCCTTTTTGGCGGCCTTCTTAGGGGCCGCGCCGCCAATGGCTTCCTTCGCGGCTTTCGCCACGCGGAACTTCACCACTTTCTTGGCGGGAATCTTGATCGCTTCACCGGTGGCCGGATTGCGACCCATGCGGGCCTTCCGGTTCACCAGCACGAGCTTGCCGAGGCCGGGAATGGTGAAGCCATTCTTGGCGTTCTTATAGGCAAGGGCGGACTGGCTCTCGAGGAACGAGCGGACCTGCACCTTGGTGAGGCCGTTCGCGGTCGCGAGCTGATCCACGATTTGCGATTGGGTTAAGGATTTATCTGCCATGTGTGGCGTCCTTTCTAGAGGGTGAATGAACCTGGGAAAAATACATCGGCACAGTCTTTATATAAAAAAATACCGGTCACGTTCAACTAAAATCGCTTCCCGACCGCATAAAGATTGCCTCGCGATGAGGTAAGGCGATCTCACTTGGAGAGGTCTCCCACGACGCGCACCAACGTATCGCCCTTGAAGACCATGCCGCGCTTGACCGAAACGCTGTCCGATCCGAAGTAGTTCCAAAGCGAATCCCGATTATCGGCGACCGCGATGGTATCTCCTACCACCCCGCTCCAGTTGATTCCGTAGCGATTGTTTTCGGTCCGGTCGGGCTGTCCATAGAGGAAGACGACCATCTCCTTGGTCATGCCTTCGACCGCTTTTCCGGCCACGAAATTGTCCTTAACGCGTTGAGATATAAGGGCTCCCGTCTGTTCGACGTATTCCTGCCGTTCTTCGGGAGAGAGGGCGCCTTTGACCATGGCGCGGTTGGAACAGCCCAGGCAAAGGGCCGCAAACAGGGAATAGGAAAGGTATTTGCGCATATGAACAAGGATAAGTCTATCATATTTTCCCCGCCATGGTTGGCATTTCTGCAGGCGGCACGATTTTCATCTCCCCCGCATCGTCGCCCTCTTCGCCCTCGCCCACGGGCTCCGCACGCTTGTCCACGATGTTCTCCGCGGAGAATACTGTTACTTTTCTTCCCATGCGAACGTCCAATGAAACGGGCCAATCCCCTCGCGAGGCCCTTTGCAAGCGGGTCATGGCAGTTTTGGCGCCCGGACCGAGGCCTTCCGAAGCCCTCTGGACGGCCCTCGAATCGGTCTTCGGCCCCATCGATTTCAAAGGCGGCTTCCTCCCTTTCGATACCACCGACTATTACCAGGGCGAATTCGGAACGGGCCTGTACCGGGGGTTCATTTCCTTTCGCGGAGTGGTTTCCCCGGAGCGTCTTGCCGAGGACAAACGCGCCGTGGCGCGCCTTGAGGCCGACTGCGGGCAGGATGGTAAGCGCTTGTATAATCTCGACATTGGGTACATGGATGCGGACAAGCTCGTGCTCGCCTCGTTCAAACGCGGACCCTGCAAATTGTATCTTAAGGATGGCGTTTACGCCGACCTCTTGCTAAAATACTCGAAGGGGCTTTTCGAGCCCTTCCCTTGGGCCTTTTCCGATTTCCAGGACGGACGGTACCATAAAAGCCTGCTAGCCATCAGGGAAAAAATGAAATCGGAACTTCGCAAAACCAGGGACGAAGCCTCCGAAGAAGCGGATTGAGAGCCATGCCCCCGACCTTGCGAATGACGGCCATCGCGGCGCTACTGACCGTCTGCGCCGGCCTGCTCCTGTCCTCCTGCGGCGACATCACTTGGGGCGATGACCCGGCTGCCTCATCCCGATCGGCCAAACGCCGCATGTACGTCAACGACCGCGCCCCCAACGACTCCTTGAGGGCTGATCTGGTCCACCGGGGAGTCAAATTCGTTCTCCAGCCCAATCGCGCGTATGAACTCACCCTCGATTCCACGACCCGCACCAACGATAAAATCGACCTGTACTACTATCTCGACAACCAGCCCAGATTCTACAAGACCCTGAAGGCCGTCAGCGGATTGAACAGGGAGTCCTTCTCTTTCGCGTCCGACCAGTCCATCGCCCAATTCTTCCTGGCGCAACTCAACCCCGGGGAGGTCGGAAACGCCGTTTCAGGCCTCAAGCGCGTTTCCCTGGCCAACGCCAACAGCCTTTCAGCCGACACCCTGCAACTGCGGGTGCTTTTCATCCGCAGCCTCCGCATGTTGCCGGATTCCGCCGCCAAGGCCGGCTTCGCGAAGGCCCTGTTCTTGGAAATGGGAAAAATATACGCCCCTTTCGGCATAGTCCTGCAAGGCTCGGTCGACATCGTGGAAGGCGCCGGCGCCAAGATCACTTTCCCCTTCAGCAACAAATACGTGTCCCTGCCGGGAAACCGGGCGGGCAACCACGCCCACCTCTATCTCGTCGACAGCATTTCCATCGCCGACCCGAAATCAGGCCTGGCCGGCGAAGTCCTGGGTTTCGCCCCCCGCGAAGTCGTGGACATCGACAATCACCCCGAAAGCCGTGTCGTCCTCTCCGCCCGCATCCTCGAAGGCCAGTCCCTGGCCTTGGGAGCCCGCTCCCTGGCCATCACCGCCACCCACGAACTCGGCCACTTCTTCGGTCTCCGGCACACCGTGTCCACCCTCCACGACTTCCTGCAGGACGACGATTTTTCTAACAAGGAAGACGGTTTCGGGGACACCCGCTTCTGCAACCTCGACATCGCCGTCGCAAAGCGCGCCGCCGCTTCGGCCCAATCCAACCCCCAAAATCGCGGAGCCACCCAATACTGCCTTCGCATCGCCGGAGACAACTCCTGCGAAGCATTCAACGGTTGCGACATCGACAACCTGATGCACCCGGTCGATTGTTTAAGCCGCAACCAAACCAAGCTCACCCCCCAGCAGATCGCCTTCCTGAAAACGAATCTCGCCTCCTACAGGCACTAACCAAGGGACGAACCTCATCGTCCCTTGGGATAAAGGTGCGAATCGGGCGCGCGGGCGCGGAAATATACGCCCACGAAGCGGAGGCCCTTCACTCCATAGCGAGCGGTTGCAGAGAGTTCACTATGTCGTAGAAGGCCTGAATCTTTGGCTCCATGCCCTCTTTCCGCGCGCCGTGGTAGCGGATGAAAGCGCAATAGTTATTCCAGAACGCATGGCATACGATCCAATACCGTTCATCGATTCCGATCCCGCGCGTCACGATGGTGATGATCTTGTACGGATTCTCCGTCATCACCGTCTTAAGCGGCTGGATCTTCTCGTCTCGCAGGTAGTTCTCATGGAACTCCGAGATCTCCACGTCCTCGGCCTTCTTGATCTTGCGCGCCGCAATCAACTCGATGAAGCAGGACTGATCCAATGCGGTCACCATGGTCTTGTCCGGCAAGTCCTTGACGTCCCAGCCGGTCAAATCCGCGAAGTCGAAGCAATACCAGGCGCAGGGGGAGATATGCATTATGGTCTCCTCGCGCTTCGTCGCTTGGCGCGGGCGCTGGACTCGCCCGCAGGCATGAGCACCCCGGTCATTTTGCGGCTCCGCGTTCCAATGGGGGACGATCCAGGAAGTCCTGGAGGATGTAGCAGGCGGCCACCCTATCGATCTCGGCCTTGTCGCGACCGAAATCGCGGCGCCCCCGTTTCCGCTTGCGGCGGGTCTTAAGACTCTGAGCCGCCATCTGGCTGGTGAAGCTTTCGTCTTCGCGGTGCACGGGCAGTCCAAAGGCCGCCTCCAGGGTGGCGATGAAGGCATCCACGGCCACGGTTTTGGCGTCCGTGGTTTCCTTTCCGTCGGTGCGCAGGGGATAGCCGACCACGATGGCTTCCACCTCCTCTTCGCGGATGATCTCGCCCAAGGCGGAGAGAAAGTCCGGTTTCTTTTTACGGTCAAGGGTGGTGAGGCCCGTCGCCAGGCTCTTGCCGATATCGCTTAGGGCCACGCCGATGCGCCTTTCTCCGAAATCAAGTCCGAGTATGGTGGTTGCTTTCATCCTTGGTCTTGGCCCAATCCATCAGGAGCTTCTCGGTGTTCAGCGCGCCTTCCGACGCCGCCGATTCGGGTCCCGCTTCCTTTTCGTGGAATTCGAACGAGCCCGAAACGAGGTTCAATATAGCTTCCGCCGCTTTCGCCCCGGACAGGGCTTTCATGGAAGCCGCCGCCACTTTACCGCTATGGAGGATGACCTCGCCTTTGGCTGAACCGGATACGGCCAATAATCGCCCCGTCTTCTTGACCGCGGCCAGGAAGTGAAGCAGTTCCATCAAGGTGCCGGGATGTATCCCACCCTTGAGAGCGACCGGCTTTACGGAATAGCGGATTTTCCGGGGCGAGCGTTTCACGCAGATGGCGATGGCATCTCCCAAATCCTTCTCGCTGGCGTTGCCGTCCAGGTATGCCCGGATACGGTTTTCCGGAGGGGAAGGGGCCTTGCCGCAGGCCAGGAAGATGACCGGGGTGTTGATGAGCATGGCGTCCTTTTCCACCAGCTTCTCGACCTGATCATGGAACTCGAAACCGGCCATGACAAGATTCGGCTTGAAGGCTTTGCAGGACGCGAGGAAACGCTCGGGATCATTCTCCAGGTTGGCCACGTAACCGAGGCTTTGCAGGCTCTCGCGCAGGCTCACCTCGTTCATCACCAAATGGGAGTGGATTTGCGGTTCGGCATGGAACAGCAATTGCACCTTGTTCTGCAAGCGCCGCTTGGCATCGGCCATGGCCTGGAGGGCCCTCTCCCGGCTTTCCCCTCGGCGCTTCAAGCTCAGTGAAACGGCCAGGAACAGGAAGGCGCCTATGCCCACCGCGAGCAGGGTACCGAATACACCTTTGACGTAGGCGGGATTGAGCGAGACGGGGGGGCCGGATTTGGAAAGCGAGTTGGACGGCACCCAGCCAACCAGGGTGTCGTTCACCCGAACTTTGATCCAGTTCTCCGTGGACTTCTCCACGGCCAGGACCTGGCCCTTCTGGGCGAATCCGCGGATGCCGGCGTTCCGGGTGATGTTGTCGCGGATGGGGACGACGGTCACATCCACCTTCATCCAGGTTTTTCCATCGGGCGTGGTGGCGGCGGCGGAAGCGGTCGAGAGGGTAAAAATGACGGAGACGCAGAGGGCGGCCAGAATGGGGAAAAACACGTTTCTCATCGGGAAGGCCGCAATCGTCCGGAAAGGAGGGATTTTCCGTCCATGTACAAAAAATAGCATAATCACCATTGTAGTACCTGGCAAACCCAAATGGCGTCAACACCCGAGAACACCAGGATTCAATCCGCGAATTCCTTATATACTGGCTTGATTCGAAAATCGCCATCGCCCAATACGGAAAATCCCCGGCCAATGCATGGGATTGACCGGGGATTCGTTGTTCGATAGACTCGCGATTCCGTTTTTTGCCGCGGTACCGGCGTGAAACCGATATACGACTGGGAGGCCTGGAATTACGCGCGCTTGCGCTGGTTTTCCTCGAGGAGGATTTTCCGGATGCGGATGTTCTTGGGCGTGATTTCCAGGGCTTCATCATCGTTGATGAATTCCAGGGCTTCTTCAAGGGACAACTGGCGATGCGGCGTCAAAATCGTGGCTTCGTCCGATGACGTCGTGCGCATGTTGGTAAGCTGTTTGCCTTTGTTGATGTTGATGACCATGTCTTCGCCGCGGTTGTTTTCGCCCACGATCATGCCGGTGTACACGTCGACCTGGGGGCCGATGAACATGGTGCCGCGCTCTTCAAGCTTCCACAGCGCATAGGCTACTGAAACACCGCGCTCCTTGCAAATGAGGGCGCCGTTGGTCCGCTGCTCGATATGGCCCTTCATGGGCTCATAGCCCTTGAAGATCTGCTGGAACACCGCGTAGCCCTTGCTCAGCGACATAAGCTTGGAACGCAGGCCGATGAGGCCCCGGGCGGGCAGGTCGTAGATGAGCTTGACCTGCGTGCCTTCCAGCTGCATGTCTTTCATCTCGCCCTTGCGCTTGTTGATTTCGTCGATGACGGCGCCGGAGTAGTTCTCGGGCACGTCGATGGTGATGGTTTCCACCGGCTCCATCTCCACGCCGTCCTCTTCCTGGGTGATGACGCGGGGGCGGCCGACGGTGAATTCGTAGCTTTCGCGGCGCATCTTTTCGATGAGCACCGAGAGATGCAGAACCCCGCGGCCGGAGACGATGTGGGCGCCGGCTTCCGGGGCCTTGACGACCCGGAGGGCGACGTCGGCGACGGCTTCGCGCTCCAGCCGCTCGGCGATATGGTTGGAGGTCAGAAAGCGTCCGCCGTCCTTGCCGCAGAAGGGCGAGTCGTTGACGGAGAAGCGCATGCTGATGGTGGGCGGATCCACCTTGATGCGGGGCAGGGCCACAGGGGGATCCTCGCCGGTCAGGGTATCGCCCAAGGTAAAGTCGGGAATGCCCGCGAGGCAGACGATCTGGCCGGCGATGGCATCGTCCACCTCCTTCAACTTCACGCCTTCGGGGAACAGGATTTTGGTAATTCGCACTTTCTTGACCTGGCCGGACTCATTGATGTGGGAGACGGTCTGGTTGACCTTGAGGCTGCCTTGGCGAAGCCGGCCCACGGCCAAGCGGCCCATGAATTCCTGGAAGTCCAGGCTGGTGATCTGCAGCAACGGATTCGGCGAGGTGCCGATGGTCGGCGCGGGAATGCGGTTGACGATCATTTCGAATAAGGGCAGGAAATTGGAATCCGGGTCCGTCATCTCGCGGCGGCAGGTGCCATTGCGGCCGGAAGCGAAAATATGGCCGAAGTCAAGCTGCTCATGGCTGGCTCCGAGTTCGCCGAAAAGATCGAATACCTTGTCGAGCGCCTTGTGCGGCTCGCAGCCGGGACGGTCGATCTTATTGATGACGACGGCGAGGGTCAATCCCATCTCCAGCGCCTTCTTGGTTACGAAGCGGGTCTGCGCCATGGGGCCTTCCCAAGCGTCCACGATCAGCAGGGCTCCGTCTACGGTTCCGAGCACGCGTTCGACCTGGCCCCCGAAGTCGGCATGCCCTGGAGTGTCCACGATGTTGATCAGGTAGTCCTTGAAATTCACCGAGGCGTTCTTGGACAGGATGGTGATGCCGCGTTCGCGTTCCTGGTCATTGGAATCCATGACGCGTTCGGTCATGACCGATCCTTCGCGGAACACGCCGCTCTGCCGAAGCAGGCCATCTACGAGGGTGGTCTTGCCATGATCGACGTGGGCGATGATGGCTACATTGCGGATATGGGAACTTTTCATGGAACAACTCTGCGAAGCGCCCTGGGGCGTGGGTTGGGAAGGGACAGTTTCTCTTGTGCCGGCTTGTTTTTAAACGGGGCTTAGGCCTAATAGTGTACTGTATTTCTGAAAGCCGAGCAAATGAGAACAAAAAAGGGGATTTTCGTCAATGAAATCCTCGTTCCAGGGCGGAAACAGGGGTTGCCGCCGCAGGGATCCTGAACCGACCCTCATTACGGATGCAAGAATCCCCCGGCGGCGCTTCCGCCCCTGCGGGTCAGGGGGGAAGAAAGCTTTTCGGTCCGGAGCTACCTCAACAAGGTGATGGATTCCATCCTTGGACCCTTGTGGGTCTGCCAGCGCATTTCGGCGGAATATGCGCCCTTAGGCCATTGGGAAGCATCGAACTCCACCGGAGCGCCTGCCTGCCGGAAGCGCAGGACCAGCCGGCCGGAACCCTCGTATAGGCGGACTTCCACCGGCGTACCGGCAGGCAGAGGCGGCAGGTAGATCAGGAACCGATCGCCGTTCCGCCGCACCAAGGCGTCGAAGGCTCCGAGAGCGGGATCTGCAAGCGGATCCCTGCTCCTGCCTTGCAGCCCGGTCGCGCCGCCGGGCAGGATCACGTCGAAGATTCCCCGCAAAGGGGCCTGGGCATCGGCGGAAGTGAGGGCGATGGTCCTGGCCAGCGCGTCCGGCTCATCGGCTCCGGGATCATTGGCGATGAAGGGATCACCATGGAAATACAACTGGGTGACCAGGTCCACCGGATCGGGCCAGTCCCGAGGCGAGCGGATGCGGAAGTGAATATGGCTGGGCCGGTACGAAGAGCCGTTCGGATAGGCCCCGGGCTTGATGGTCTCGAAGGCGAAACCGCCCCCCGCGTCCGATACCAAGGTGGCCCAAAGCCGGGTAACCGCGGGGTTTCCCCGATCTTCGCATTCGGGCTGGCTCTCATGGATATAGCAACCGGCCGAGGTGGCATGCCAGACCTCCAAGGTAGCCCCGGCTACCGGCCCGGCGCAGTTCCGCACCGTTCCGCTGATGGAAAGCCGTCGTCCGGGCTCGTCCGCGGCGGCGATGAGCGTGCGCGCAGGGGCAGCTTCCAGATAATAGGGCCCATAAGCGTAGTGATCCTCGGTTGTGGGGATGCCGCAGGCCTGGGCCAGCAGCCGGGGGGCGGTAAGGGAGCCGAGGGCTGCGGCCCCGGTTCCTAGGAAGGTTCGTCGATCCATGGCAGATCCTTTCATGCGGGGGATGTCGTGGGTAGGGGATTCAAGGCTGGTTTCGGGTCATCGCTGGACGGCGGCCATCGGCACGGACCCGGTTCCCGGAAGCGGTTTCCAAAACCGAGCCGGATCTGAAGATCCGACCGTGGCCGGTATTCCCGTCTGCCCGACGTGCGGCCGGAGCCAGTCCGGTTGGGGCGGCACCCAAACGATACAGGCCGTCCCGGGTCAAGACGAAAACGGAGTCGTTCCAGCCACGGTCCGGAACCAGAAGGGATTGGACATGGAGGTCGCCCAGGCCGGTGTTCCAGGCATGCCAGGATTCGCCGCGATCATGGCTCATGAATACCCCCTGCCCCCAGGTGCCCAGCCAAAGGATCGAATTAGGTCCGCCGCCCGGGCTGAATATGCCCAAGCACGTTATCGCCGAGTCCGGACCGCCCGTGGCCTCATGCCGGACGAGGCTAATGGAGTCGTTCCCGGTAAACCCGGAGGTGAAGCCCGTCCGTAATTCCGTCAGGACGACCTTGCCGGGCAGGTCCGTTTTTTCCAAGGCCCATGTGTTTTCATCATAGGCCATATGTTCCGTCAACAGCATGGACGCTATCAAGTCCTTCCGTAAGGAATCGCCGCTCCCGGAAACCCTTCCCACCCGGGAAGCCAAATCCGTCCAGAGGATTCCGTCTCGGCTTACTTGGACCTGATCCGCTTCCGGAGCCGCAAAGTACCAGCCACCTCCAATCCAGGTAGAGGCGAAATCCTCCATGCGTCCAAAGGTTCTTCCGATGTGCACATTCTTCCAGGTGCGGCCGGAATCCTCGCTCAGGGATATGCCGTCGGAGCTACCGCCCGCCCAGGCCCGATTGTTGTCGATAGAATAGGCGTAAAACTCCATACGTAGATCATTCGGCGACCGCCAGGTGTCGCCGAAGTCTTGGCTGATCCGGTTTCCCCACATCACTATGCCGCTGCGGTCCGTGGCGAAAGGCACTCTGCGACCATAGTTGAAACCGGCTTTCAAGTACGCTATGACTTTCCACGTCCGACCTTGGTCCCGGCTCAGGAACAGGGAATCGCCATGGGACAGGAAAAGCCGTCCTTCGCCGCATTCCGAAAGTTGGGACGCGCTATCCCACCCGGCGGGTCCTGGCTTCCAGCCGGTTTCCGGCGTCCAGCTATCGCGCTGAGCGATCCGGGCCCAAGGACGATGCGCCTGGCCGTTCGCAGGCGAAGTCGATGCGAGGCCGCCGCAAAACAGGGTGCACAGGAGCGCGGCGCGGAGAAGGGAGAAGGCAATGGGATTTTGGTTGCCGTTGGGTACGGACATATTCACTCCTCGGGATGTCGGATGTTTCAGGTCTACGGAACCAGGATCAATCTGCTTTTGCCGGCGCTCACCTTGGTGGTATCGGCCGCCGCGGCCAGGGTGGTATCGTGCTGCCAGCCCGCACGGCTCTCTACGATGAATCGTAAGGCCCCGGCCGGCACGGAATCCACCTTGGAGGCGATAGCCCCATTGCAATGGGTGAGGATATCGGTGCCGGGGAAAAAAGCGATGCCGGAATCCGCCAGGGTATACGTTTCCGCGTGCATGGAAAAGAGGAAAACCTTGGCAAGGGATAGGGAAAGGATGCGCGGCTTCCCGTCCGGTCGGATGCCGGAAGCCAGGGCCCATTTCTTCGAGGGCGCGTCCCCGGCGATCAGATTGTATGTCCGGGTAGTATCCACCTTGCGGAATACGAAGCCGCCGGTATCATCGGTGATCGCGCGACGGATCGAAGCGGTATCGGAAA
>JBDSIO010000179.1:0-4057 GCA_039917895.1 Fibrobacteria bacterium
ACCCAAGCCGCCGCGGAACGCTAAAAGCACCCGCGTCAGCACCCGATCCCCAACCCCCCGTGGTCAAGTCCCGCTGCCAACACACCGCGACCCACCCCCGAAGGTACCGGGATCGGCCAAAACATACTCGACCCAAACCCTCCGGGACTCACCCCCGAAGGTACCGGGATCGACAACGACATACTCGACCACCCCCAGAAATGAGGGCAGTCGAATGAACTTCAATCAGGCTCCGCAGCTTAAAATGCGGTGTCGACTCAGGGAGTCATCGAAAACAGGTTAGACACGCAAAAGATGGAGACGTCGACTGCGGGTTCGGAAAAACAGGGAGTTGTTTCGAGCGAGGCGGCCGGAGCAGGGTCCGATCGCAAAGCCGTCCGAGGAGAGCGTGCGCATGCACGCCGACGAGGACAGCGAACAGCCCAAAGGGGCTGTGAGCCGGGAGCGAGCGATCGCGAGCGGTTAGGTCCCAGAGGGGGCCGCGAGCGGGCCCTGATCCGGCCGGATCGCCGAAACAAAGCGAAAGTGGCGGAATTGGCAGACGCACCAGACTTAGGATCTGGCACTTCGGTGTGGGGGTTCGACTCCCCCCTTTCGCACCACTTGCACCGCTTCGCCGCCCACGCCAAGCGCGCGGACAAGGCAGCAGGCAACGCCCCTCGCGGGGCAATTAAGGAAATCCCGCCTCATCCAAGAAAATGGGGCGGGTAGATTTGCATAGTTTGGAAAGGAAGATACCGTGAAAGCGACGATCAGCGAACCGACCACCACCGAGCGCGTACTCGAAATCGAAGTGGAGCGCGCCCGCTTCGACAAGATTTTCGACCAGAAGGTCAAGAAATACAGCAAGGAGGTCCGCATCAACGGCTTCCGTCCCGGCAACGTGCCCAAGGAAGTCATCGCCAAGCGCTTCAAGGATCCGATCAACGCGGAATCCATCGAAGCCCTGGTGGAAGAGACCCTGAAGGAAGCCTGCAAGGAGCACAACATCGAGCCCATCGCCCCCGGCCGCATCGAAAAGCTGGAGAACGAAGTGGGCAAGCCCGTGTTGTTCAAGGCCATTCTCGAAGTGGATCCGCCCATCGACGTGAAGGACTACAAGCTCGACATCCCCGTCCATGGCGCCGACATTTCGGATGCCGAAGTGGACGCCCAGGTCGAGGCCCTGCGCAAGCGCCAGGGCGACGAGACCCCGGTGGAACGCGCCGCCGTGCTCGGCGACGTGGTCGTGGCCCAGTACCTGTCCATCACCATCGGCGGCGAGGCCAAGCCCCTGCCCCCGCGCCCGGAGTTCCGCATGGAACTGGGCACCAGCAGCGTCCCCGCCATGGACCGCGCCCTCATCGGCGCCAAGGTCGGCGACGAACGCACCGCCTCCTTCACCTTTCCCGCCGACTACACCCAGGCCGATTTCGCCGGCAAGGATTCGGAGTATCAGCTCAAGATCCTGGAAGTCCATGAGCTCAAGCTCCCGGCCGTTACCGACGAACTGGCCAAGAAATTCGGCTTCGACACCATGGCGATTTTCAAGGACCGCATCCGCCAGGACCTGGCCAAGCAGTCCCTGACCAAGGCCAAGGAGGAGGCTTACGAAGAGGCCATGCGCCGCCTGATGGAGACGAACGCCTTCGAAATCCCCAAGGCCCGCATCGCCAATTACGTGCGCTATAAGCTCGAACAGCAGGGTCACGTGCACGAGAGCGACGACCACGGGCATGATCATTCCGACCTGGAGCAAGAGGCGGTCTTCAACATCCGCCGTTACCGGCTGCTTGAGGAGATCTCCAAGAAGGAGAAGATCAAGCCGACTTCGGAAGAAGTCGACGCGCGCCTCAAGGAAATGGCCGAGCAGTACGGCACCGATTTCGAAACCTTCAAGGCTTCCTTGCGCAAGAGCGGCAAGATCCTGGACGTCCGCGAAGAACTGAAGTCGGAGAAGACCTTGGACTTTGTCATTGGTTTCAAGCGCGAAACGACCTAAGGCTCGGATGACCGCACTGCCGCGGGTAGTTTGCGCAAGCAAACTGCTCGCGGCTCGCGCCGCGAGCCGCGGTTACTGGTTGGAAACCCTATCTGTGATGATCAACAAAGGGCTGGCTTCTTTCTTGCGTATCGGGTAAAATGGAGAGGTTCATTGGAAGCGCTGAAGCGTGGAGTTGCTTTGCAACTCCGGAGCGAAGCGCCCAATTAAGTATATTACAATGAACTCATTTATCACCCCGGGAAGATAGGTCGCGCATGTACATACCTACAGTCATTGAAACCACCGGACGCAGCGAGCGGGTCTACGATATCTACTCGCGGCTCCTGAAGGACCGCATCATCTTCATCGGCTACGAGATCAACGATCAGGTGGCCAATGCCATCATCGCACAGATGCTGTTCCTGGAATACGAGGATCCGGACAAAGACATCATCCTCTACATCAACAGCCCGGGCGGCGTCGTCACCTCCGGCTTGGCCATCTACGACGTGATCAAGTTCGTGAAGCCGGACGTGCAGACCATCTGCGTCGGTTCGTGCATGAGCATGGGGGCCGTGCTTTTGGCCGCCGGCACCAAGGGCAAACGCTTCATCCTGCCCCATGGCAAGGTCATGCTGCACCAACCCAGCGGCGGCGCCACGGGCCAGTCTTCGGACATCCAGATCCACGCCAAGGAGATCATCAAGACCAAGAAGGAACTGCTCGGCATCCTCGCGGAGGCCACGGGCAAGAGCATCGAAGTGATCCAGAAGGACACGGAACGCGACCTGTACATGAACGCGCAGGAAGCCCTGGCCTACGGCATGGTCGACGAAATCTTCAACCCCGGCAACCGGAAGAAGAAGAAAGAAGCGGCATAAGGTTATGGCGAGGACCGGCAATGGCTATGGATTGATCCGCTGTTCGTTCTGCGGTAAGAACGCGGAACAGGTGGAAAAGATCATCACGGGACCCTCCGTGCACATCTGCAACGAATGCGTGGCGATGTGCAACGACATCCTGACCGAGGAATCGAACAAGGACGTCCAGGCTGCGCCCGGTTCCGCGCCCAACGCCACTCCCCTCGACATCAAACGCCATCTGGACGAGCACATCATCGGCCAGGACGACGCCAAGGTCTCCCTGGCCGTGGCCGTCTACAACCATTACAAGCGCATCTCCGCCCGCGCCGGCGCCGACGGGGTTGAGGTGGAGAAGTCCAACATCCTCTTTCTCGGTCCCACCGGATCGGGCAAGACCCTGCTGGCCCAGACCATCGCCAAGTTCCTCAAGGTCCCCTTCACCATCGTGGACGCCACCATCCTCACCGAAGCCGGATATGTCGGCGAAGACGTCGAGAACATCATCGTACGCCTGCTGCAGGCCGCGGACTACGACGTGGAGCTGACCGAGCGCGGCATCGTGTACATCGACGAGATGGACAAGATCTCGCGCAAGAGCGCCAACCCTTCCATCACCCGCGACGTGTCGGGCGAGGGCGTGCAACAGGGACTGCTCAAGCTGCTGGAAGGCACCGTGGCCGCGGTTCCGCCCAAGGGGGGCCGCAAGCATCCCGAGCAGAACCTGATCCAGATCAACACCAAGAACATCCTGTTCATCTGCGGCGGCGCTTTCGAGTCGCTGGAGAAGATCATCGAGAGGCGCACACGCGAAACCGGCATCGGTTTCGGCGCGACCGCCCACTCTAAGAAGGACAGGAAGATGGGCGCCATCCTCAAACTGGTGGAACCGGACGATTTGATCCAATTCGGCTTGATCCCGGAATTGGTGGGCCGGCTCCCCGTTATCACCGCCCTGGAAGAGCTGCCCCGGGAAGCCCTGCTGGACATACTTACCAAGCCTCGCAACGCCCTGGTGAAGCAATACACCAAGCTTTTCGAGATGGACGACATCCGCCTCAAGTTCCAGCCGGAAGCCCTGGAAGCCATCGTCGATCGCGCCATCCTCCGCAAGACCGGCGCCCGCGGTTTGCGCTCCGTGATGGAAAGCGCCCTGCTGCCCATCATGTTCGAGCTGCCCTCGCGCACGGACGTGGCCGAATGCGTGGTCACGCGCGAAGTGGTCGAGCATAAA
>JBDSIO010000180.1:0-4494 GCA_039917895.1 Fibrobacteria bacterium
TTTCGCCCCGATAGGGACGGTTTCCAAACAGGGGGGCGGACTTTGGCCAACGCGGATCAGTACGAATACGATGTATGCGTCATCGGCGGAGCCGGCCATGTAGGCCTGCCCCTTTCCATCGCCTTCGCGGATCAGGGCCTGAAAGTGGTGATCCAGGATATCAATGAAAGCGTTTTCGCCCTGATCCAAAGCGGCAAGATGCCGTTCCTGGACAAGGGGGCGGAACCGGTCCTGGCCCGGGTCATCAACAAGACCCTGTTCGCCACCACCGATCCGAAAACGGCGGGCAAGGCGAAGTTCGTCATCGTCGTCATCGGCACGCCCGTGGACAGCCATTTGAATCCGGAATTGCGCACGCTCACCCGGCTTTGCGAGGAGCTGGGCCCCAATTTGCGGGGGGAGCAGGTCGTCATCCTGCGCAGTACCCTGTATCCCGGAACCACGGAACGGCTCCGGGGCATCCTCAAGGGATTCAATCCCGCCGTCGAGGTCTGTTTCTGCCCGGAGCGCATCGCCCAAGGCAAGGCCCTGGAGGAGCTGCACTCGCTTCCGCAAATCGTGTCCGGTTTCGAGCCTTGGGCGGTGGAAAAGGCGTCCACGCTCTTCCGCATGCTCACCAAGGATATCGTCACCCTGGCCCCGCTGGAAGCGGAGCTCACCAAACTATTCACGAATTCCTATCGTTATATCCAGTTCGCGATCGCGAACCAGTTCTACATGATAGCCGGGGACTACGGAGTGGACTTCCACCGCATCTACGAGGCGATGACCCATAATTATCCTCGCCTGGCGGATCTTCCCCGGCCGGGTTTCGCGTCCGGGCCTTGCCTGTTCAAGGACACCATGCAGCTCTCGGCGTTCACCAACAACAAGTTCTTCCTGGGCCACGGCGCCATGCTCATCAACGAGGGGCTGCCGAACTTCCTGGTGGAGCAGACCAAGAAGCGCATGAAGCTGCGCGATCTCAAGGCCGGCATCCTGGGGATGGCGTTCAAGGCGGACAGCGACGACAAGCGCGATTCGCTCTCCTACCGCCTGCGCAAGGTACTGGAGATGGAGGCGGGATCGGTGCTGTGTTCGGACGCGTACATCAGTGAAGCGGGATTCGTCGGGGAGGCGGAATTGATCGAGCAAAGCGACGTGGTCTTCATCGGCGCGCCGCATGCGCGCTATAAGACCCTGGACTACGGGAACAAGCCGGTGGTGGACGTGTGGGACTTCCTGCCGTTCCCGACCCTGCTCAGGAGCCCGGCATGAAGGCGCTGGTCACCGGAGCCAAAGGCTTCATCGCAGGATACCTGATCCAGGACATGCTCGAGAACGGCTGGGACGTGGTCGGCCTCGACAATGGGTCCAAGTACGGATCGGTGGACAAGAGCTACGACACCCATCCGCGCTACCGCTACGTGCAAGGGGACGCCAAGGACGCCGGGTTGCTCAAGGATTTGCTGAAGGATTGCGATCATTTCGTGGCCGGCGCGGCCATGATCGGCGGCATCTCCTATTTCCATGCCTATGCCTACGACCTGATGGCCGAGAACGAGCGCATCACCGCCGGGGCATTCGATGCCGCTATCTGGGCGCACAAGCATGCGAAACTGGAAAAGATCACCATAATCTCCTCGTCCATGGTCTTCGAGAACGCGGTGAAATTCCCGACGCCGGAAGGCCACCAGAAGGAATGCCCGCCGCCTTTCTCCACCTACGGATTCCAGAAGCTGGCCACGGAGTATTTCGCCCTTGGCGCCTGGCAGCAATACCAATTGCCCTATACCATCCTTCGGCCTTTCAACTGCGTGGGCACGGGCGAGAAGCGCGCGCTCGGCGGCCATGAAGTCAAATCCGGAAACGTCTCCTTGGCCATGACCCATGTGGTTCCCGACCTGGTGCAGAAGATCCTCAAGGGCCAGGATCCCTTGCGCATCCTGGGCAAGGGCGATCAAGTGCGCCATTATACCTACGGGGGCGATCTGGCGCGCGGCATCCGCTTGTCACTGGAAAGCGACAAGTCGATCAACGACGACTTCAACCTGTCCACCGCCGCTTCCACGACCGTGATCGATCTGGCTAAGCTGGTGTGGAAGAAGATCAACGGGGACAAGCCGTTCCGCGTGGAAAGCGACGACCCTTATGCCCACGACGTACAGATGCGCGTGCCCGACGTGTCCAAGGCCAAGCGGGTGCTGGGCTACGAGGCGACCACGACCCTGGATACCGCCCTCGACGAAATCATCCCCTGGATCAAGCGGCAAATCGAATTGGGCGGGATGTAATGGCCGGTTCCGTGGAAATCATTATCCCCGTGTACAATGAAGGGGAGAATATCGTCCGCACCCTGGAGGAAATCGAGGGTTCTGTCAGGCATCCCCATACCATCACGGTTGTCTATGATTTCGAGCAGGACAACACCTTGCCGCCACTGCAGCGCTTCATGGACGAGCACGCGCGGACCGCTACGGCCAGGAAGGCCGGGGTCGGGCATGCGGGTGCCGAGAGCATCCGCAAGTTGCGCAACAACTACGGCCGCGGTGCGTTGAACGCCATCCGCACCGGGTTGGAATCGGCCTCGGGGGAATGGTGCCTGGTGTGCATGGGCGACCTTTCCGACGACATGACCGCCGTCGCCGCCATGCTGGCCAAGGCGGACGAAGGCTGCGACGTGGTGTGCGGCTCGCGGTATATGCGCGGAGGCAAGCAGATTGGCGGACCCTGGTTCAAGTCCATGCTGTCGCGGGCGGCGGGCATGTCCCTGTTCCTGGTCGCGGGCGTTCCGACGCATGACGCAACCAATAGTTTCAAGCTCTACCGTCGCAGTATCTTCGAGCGCATCTGCATCGAAAGCCAAGGCGGCTTCGAGATCGGGATGGAAATCCTGATCAAGGCCCACCTATTGGGCTGCAGGATCGGGGAAGTGCCGTCCACCTGGCGCGACCGCTCAGGCGGCGAATCCAAGTTCAAGCTCTTCAAATGGCTGCCCCATTATCTGCACTGGTATTTCCTGGCCTTCAGGGGCCGCTTTGCAGGCAGGCCCGCAATGCCGGCTCCGGCCCGCGTCGCCGGGAAACCGGTTTAGCATGGGCGCTCTCGACGGCGTCCAGGCCCTCTACCGGGTCCGCTTCGATCCGCAGGAGAAGGCCGCGAAGGACAAGCTCTGGAGGGTAATCTGCCCCCACCTGCAGCGCTGGTTCCCGGAACGCGGCGCCGTGCTCGATTTGGGCGCCGGTTATTGCGAATTCATCAACCATATCAAGGCGTCACGCAAAGTCGCGGTGGACATGAATCCCGACACGGTAGCATGCGCGGGTCCGGACGTCGAGGTCATCAACGGGCCCGTGGTTCCGTTGCCCTCCATGGCTTCGGACACCATGGATGCGGCTTTCGTCAGCAACCTGCTGGAGCATTTGGCCGACAAGTCCCAGGTCATGGAACTGCTGCGCGAGGTGTTCCGAGTTCTCAAGCCGGGCGGCCGCATCGTCGTGCTCATGCCCAACATCCGTTTTGCCTATCGCGAGTACTGGGATTTTTTCGACCATCAGGTGCCTCTGACCGAGAAGGCCGTGGTGGAGGCCTGCATCATGGCGGGCTATAAGCCCATCAAGGTGATCCCGGCCTTCTTGCCTTATACCACCAAGAGCCGGTTGCCCCAATGGGACATCCTGGTGCGCCTCTATTTGGCCGTGCCGCTCCTGTGGCGTTTCTTCGGCAAGCAGGCGTTGGTGGTGGCGGAAAAGCGGAGCCTGTGATTCCGTCTTCGCGGAGGCCCGGCGTCGCCGGTTCCGGGGAATCACCTGCGGCCGATGCCCGATGGCCGATCGCCTTAGCGGCTTTTCTCATCTATGCCGCGGCCTACTTCGCCTTTCTCTACCAACCCGGACTCATCCGCATGGACGACTTCGGTTATCTGCAAGGCGTGGTGGAAACCCTTGCCGCGGGTCGACCGATCACCAATGCCTGGCTGGAGCCCTATTCCGCGACCCTGTCCGGTCTTTGCGCCATGGCTTACGGCCTGACCGGGGATTTCATCCTGAGCACTTGGGGATTGCAGGCCGCGTTCGTGCTTGGCGGGGCCGCGCTGTTGTACCGCCTTTTCCGCGAACGCCTTTCCCCGCTGGCCGCGGCGGGCCTGGCCTTGGTATTCGCGACCCAGCCCAGCTATTGGCACAAATGTTCGGAGTTCTCCGGCAACGTATTCACCATGGTCTTCGTGCTGGGAGCGCTGCTGGCCTACCGGCATCGCAGTTGGGGTTGGTTCTTCCCGCTGACGCTGCTGGCCCTGGCCAACCGCCAGAACAGCATGGCCTTGCTCTCCCTGCCGGCCTGGCACCTTATCTTCGATCGCTCCCGGTTCGGGGAACCACCCGCGCCGGACGGCGTTCAAGGATCCCGCAAGGCTTGGATGGTGGCGGGCATGATGGCGTTCGCCTGCGCGGCCATCCTGCTGCACCTGACGTTGAACCGGAGCATCGCACAAAATTTTGGCATCTACTCCGGCAT
>JBDSIO010000181.1:0-19853 GCA_039917895.1 Fibrobacteria bacterium
GTCGCGCGCGAACCTGCTCAATACATTAAAGTCCCATGGAGTCAACTCGGTCCGTCTGCGGACCTTTGTCGACCCCACGGCCGATGACGGATACAGCAAATCCGGCGCATGCGGCCTCGCCGCCACACTCGAATTCGCGAAGCAGATCAAAGCGGCGAACATGCACTTCCTCCTGGATTTTCACTACAGCGACAACTGGGCCGATCCGGGCAAACAGTGCGTTCCCGCCGCATGGCAGAAATACACGACCATAGAAGAAATGGCCAAGGCCCTTCATGACTATACCAAGGACGCGCTGACCCAGCTCGTAGCCGCCGGCGCCCGCCCCGACATGGTGGCCATCGGTAACGAAACGACCCCGGGCATGTGCATCCACAAGTGCGGGGCCGGCGGGAAACCGGCGGGCACCAATCCGGTCAATGGCAGCACATCGAACTGGGCCAATCTCGGAGCCCTTCTGAAAGCGGGGGTCGATGCCACCCACGAAGTCGACCCAACCATCGTCACTTCGTTCCACATCGCCCAAGGCGGCGACCATACTACCGGAGCGGGCGCTCTCTCTACCAGCGTTAATTGGCTAACGAATGCGCTTAAGTACTCGTCGGTGGATGCCTTCGGCGAGTCCTGTTATTTCAGTTATCAGGGAGATCAAAACAGCGAGTCCAAAAGCAAGGCGTCTTGGACCAAGGTCCAGACCGGGTTGCTCGAGAAATTCCCCAAGATCAAGATTTACGCCGCCGAAATCGGGGGCTTTGAACGTGCGATCAACGATGTCAATTTTGACCTGCCGAACCAAATGGGAATTGGAACGTACTTCTGGGAAGCGACCATGAACGCCAGCTGGAACCAGGGCCCGCTCATAACCGGCTCCGGCGAGAACTATGCATGGGTGCCCGCGAAGTCCGCCATCTACGACAAGATGGTCGAGGACTACGGCATCAAGCTGATTCCGACCGGCATCGCGCCCAAGGAGACCATTCTTAAAGCGGATTCCCACGGCCGTCTACGCGCCTATCGTGCCGGGGATGGGGCCCTTTTCGGGATCCCGGACCCGGCCAATGCGGGGGTTCTGCGGGACGGCCTTGGGCGGATCCTGCCGGGAGTGGGCAACCTATAAAGGGCATGCCCCGGTTACGCCCCTCCCATCTATTCCTGTTCCTGCTTTCCCTGACCCGGATGGATCCATTCGCGGACAGCACCCTGGTCGCGGTTTCGGATAGCAATTTCCTGAACGGCCTGTCCCCGCTCAACTGGGTCCGCAAAAGCGGGTTCGTCGCCTCTTCCATCTGCGGGGCGTCCCTCAAGGTGGGCTTTACCGGCACCGGCAAAGTGGCCATCCAGATCGATACGAAAATCATCGGTACCAAGGTGGCTTCCCGCTTTCCCATCCTCGCCTGGTCGGTCAACCAAGGCCCGCTACAAACGCATCAACTGAAGGCGGGGGAATTCTCCATCCCCTTGGTGAGCGCGACCGCCAATCCCGTCATCGACCTGTATCTGAAAGGCTTGTCCCCCTACGAAAACCGCTATGCCGGCGACTCTCCCGAGAACTCCGTCAAGATCACCGGGCTGGTCCTCGATGCCGGCGGCGCCACCCGGCCCATTCCGCTGCCGGACGGGATTTGGATGAATATCGGGAACTCGATCGAATCCGGCGATGCGGCCGCGTACGCTTCCGGGCAGGGCCGCCCCCCCGACGAGGCCTGGGCGGCTTCGGACGATGGCCGGGCGAGCTACGGCTACCTCCTGGCCGAACATTACGGCTTCCGGGAATCCCGCCTCGCCTATGGCGGCTACAACTGGGCCAGCAGCTTGGCCGGCGTTCCCAATCTCCCCACCCTGGTGGACAATATCACCAGCACCGCCAGCCGGTTGACGGGAGGCATGCTGGTTCCGAGGCCCGACATCGTGACAATCAACCTGGGCGAGAACGGCGTGCCGAAATCCGTCGATGTGACCAATGCCTTGGAGAAGTTGCGTTCGCGCACCGGAAACCTTACGAAAATCATCGTCATGATTCCCGTGTCCGGAAAGGCGCGGGCGGCCGTCACGGATGCTTTCAACGCCTATAAGACGGGCTCGCAGGATGCGAACATCTTCCTGGTGGATTTGGGAAAGATCGCTTTCGCGACGGCGGATGGGCAGCATCCGACCGCGGAGGGGCACCGGTCCATCTATAACGCGGCCTTGCCCGCGTTCGACAAATTGATCCCCCGGACGACCGGGATACGCGCGCGCCCCTTCGGGGTCGGGAAGACTCCCGAGGTCCGAGCCGGTTTTGACGCGGCGGGCAGAATCAGTAATCCGTCCAGGCGGATTTCCAGCCCGGAATTGCCCATCCGCTGATTGGCTCCTCCATAATCGAGGCCGCGCGCCGCGGATGATTCCGGCGGGGATGTCGGCACGCTCCAACCTAACGTCATGGCGCCTGGAGCCAGCTTCGACCTTTGGACAAGGTCCGTCTTCCAGTAAAGGAAATTATTCGTGCGGGCGATGACGAATTGATCGCGCCGATGCTTTCGATCTACCGCGACTCATCGGAAACGGAAGGCGAAAACGGCAGGAACATGCCTCCCCAGCCCCGTTTCGACAACCGACCCAAGGCATCCCTACCGGAGAATCCCGCTTGTCCCGCCAAGCCCGGTCGCAAGCCTGCGCCGCCGACGGTCCTGCCCATTGGCCAGACGGAGACGGAAGGGCCTAAGGGATACCCGAGCGGTACCAACCGATCTCCATCCACGCGGTACACCCCGGTGGCCTGGGAGCCGCCCATGGATGGCGCAAATGTGGCCAGGTAAAGCCTGCCCACGGTATCCACTTCTATGATGCTGACATGGTCGGGCAGGGTAAGCGGCAAGGTCTCCAGCCGATCGGGCGGGGTGAAGTGGAAGAGCTTTTTTCCATCGCTGGTAAACCAAATGGACTGGCCCTGGCCCGGTGCAGCCAAAAGGACGGTGTCGCTCGGGAGCGGCGAGTTTCCCTGCTGATAGCGCATCGGATTACCCGGATAGTTGAGGCGGATGAGGCCGACTTCCGAAAACGGGGTAAAGGGCCAGGCGCCCTTACCGGGCGCGGTATTGAGAACGCCCGCCCATACATTGCCGTTGGAACCGACCTTGAGTCCGCCAAGACGGATCCCGCCCAAGGAAGCATAACTTTGGACATGCCAGTTGCGCGCCGCCGCCCGGCTTGCCAGTCCCTGCGTAGTCCCGATATAATCGGTGGGCCCATCCACTGCCAGATGCGTCACGGTGTCGCCGGGAAAACTATCAATGCCCACCCGCATGGTGGCCATGAGGTTGAGTTGCCCGTTCTCGCCTAAAGTAAACCTCCGCGCCCCTTGCATGCCTCCCAATAGGAAGGATGCGCCGTTGTGGGCGCCCACACAAGGCCCGGGACCAATTCCGACCAGGGACGGATGGGAGCGCTCTCCGCTGCCCAGCCTAATGCGAACCTGCCCTTCGGCCTTGGCTTCCACAAGTAGCGGCTGATCGCCCAATGTGCAGAATCCAGAGATTCCTGAAAAGACGGCGGCCGTCGGCCATTCCCAAAGGTCATCCGGTCGGAGGTTGAAATACGAGGTTCTTTCGGAGATGCCGCCGAGGTTGGTCAAAACCCAGGGGCGGTTCCGACTGTCGATGGAGAGGGCCAGGATATCCTGGGGAAAGGTTCCGTAGGAAGGTTGGATACGCGCGCATTCCTCCAAGGTGAGCCCGTTGGCGTATGCCCATTCCGCCAATCGGGGGTGCTTCGTAATGGCCGTCACCGAGGGGTCGCGCAGGTCCACATGGGCTTCGAAATAGGAACGGGCTTGCGAGGTGGGTCACTGGCGGCGCTGCAGGCGTCGTTTCTTTACCGGCTTGGTGGAATCGCCCCGTTAGCCAGTACGCCCGCCCCCTTGAATTTGAATAGGACTTGCGCCTTTCGTCCCGCTCTCATGGGGGCGATTGATCCTAAGCGCTCGCGTGATCCCCCCAGCGAGGCTGATGCACCGAACTCATGCGCCCCGATGTCTATATCCGTGCCTGCGGGCCGGGACAGGCCGCCCGCGTCCAGCTTGGGCGCCCCTTCCGGAGACCCTTTGTCAATGGCTGGCGAGCCCGTTTGCAGGCGGAAATCCCCCGTCGACGCGTCCGCGAACAGGGGAGACCCGGATACGTAGGCCTCGCCCCGTGCTTCTCCCACCGCGCCTTTATAGGCGTCCAGCAGATTGTGGTCGATGGTGAAGGCCGCCAGGGTGCTATCCTGTTCCACGAAGATCTGGAACAACTTGTTCGCGCTCAGGAGGTTGTTACGGATGACGCAGGCTTCGAATTGGGTCCCTTCCACGGCGATCCCTCCCCGGGGTCCCCAGAGACCTGCGCCATTATTGTAGAAGGTATTGTTGATGATGCGGATACCCTTGCGTGGCCCGGGCATTCCGTCGCCCCAGACGCGGAATGCGAATCCGTTGAGCTTGTTGTTGTAGCCGATGTTATCGTGGAAGGTGACATTCTCGAGCAGCCCGCCCTGTTCCGATGCGCAATCGAAGCCATCCCCTTCGTTGTCATGCACCCGGTTCCCGAAAACTTCGATGTTGTAGGTATGCGAGGTCCAGGCATCCACGTAAATTCCCTGGCGCTTCATATCGTGGACGTGGTTGCCGTACACCGTTCCATCGTGGCTTCCGAACTTGATATCGATGCCTTCGCCTCCCGTAGTGCCGGGACCGCCGTGGTGCACGTGGTTGTTTTTGACCTCGAAGAACGCGCACTTCGCCACCGAAATGCATTCTTGCGCGCCGTCGTTGCAGGCCAGTTCCACCTCGTTTCCGTCCAGGACGACATGATCGCAGGCCCCACCCTCCGATACGATGATACCCGAGCTTACGGTGTTGTAGGTACGGTTGCCGGCCAGGGTGATGTAACTGCTGTTGACGATCCAGAAGCCCGCTTCACCGGCATTGCGCGCTTCCAGCCCTCCCACCTTGACGTTCTGGATGCGGTCCAAGTGGACAAGGCCCTGTCCGGAAAGACCGGTCCCGTCGAGCACGGGCTTTTCACCAGGATATGCGGCGATCAGGATGGGAGCCGCTGCGGTCCCGCTTTTCTTGACCACCAGCCTTTCCTTATAGGTCCCCTCCCGCACGAACAAGGTGTCCCCGGCCGCGAGCATGCCCATGGCTTTGGCGAAAGTTTTCCAAGGGGCGCTTTCGCCGCCGGCGTTTGCGTCCGCCCCGGCGGGTGCAACATGAAATTGCCGGGCATAGGCCGCGGTAACCGGGATCAGGGCAAAGGCCAGAAAGAATCGCCAGGATTCAAGCTGGTAGGGCATATTCGGCCTCCTTGGGATCCCAAGGTAACATCGGCTCACCGGTCCGATGCGGAACAATTTCTCCCTTTCAACGGTTCATTTTCCGGAGTAATTCGTTCCTGATATTAGGTTTACGATTACCCCCAAATTTGCCGATTGAACCGGGATACGGAGGAATGAATCCCCTGGGCGAAGAGCAGAGGCGCCGTGCAGGGACGGCTATTTCCGTTGCCGGAGCACGCCCACGATACGGTAGTCGGTGCCGGAGGCTTCGTCTTCCGCGATGCCGGGTATGCGGAGCAAGGTCACAGAAGTCTTCATGATATAGGCGTCCGTACCCACGGGGTCCCCTCTTTGGTCCCGGCTGTTCCAGAGCACCTCCAACCGGGGGATTCCGTTCCGGACGACCTTCGAGAGCCTGAGGAATTCGATGAGCGGAAGCCTCGATGACATTACCCACGTAGCGTACGGAATCATCCGGACCGTAAAGGCCGGTGACTCCAAATCCAGCCCATGCAGAAGTCACTCTTGCAGATGAAACTGCCATTGCCCCAAGAGGTTTCGGACATCTCCGGCGATACGGGCATGTGTATCATCGACGCCATTCTCATGGGCGAGCGCAATCCTGGGGCCTTGGCGCGTTTGGACCTATACGCGCGCGGCATCTGCGCCTTACGCCCCGGTTTGCAGGGGATGAGCGAAAACGTCGAGGGGCTCAGCGTGCTGGGCCGCATCCTGGAGCATAGCCGCATCCACCGCTTCGCCAACGGCGGAGAACCGCTGCATTTTATCGGCAGCGTCGTTTGGATGACTTGAAATCTGCGCGAGTGGGTGGAGATGGTGATCCCAATCGGGCATCCCTGGCTGAAGGCGCGGTTGGACGGGATCCTGCGCGCATATTGGGACGTCACCCTCAACCCAGCTCGGTTTGAAATCCTCCGGTTTGCCTTGGAAAGGGGAACCGGTTTTCCCGGCGCAAGCCTATCTTGAGGTTTGCGCCTGTCCGGAGGATATATGCGGTCGAAAATCCCAATGATGCTAGGTTTTCTGTTCGCTTTGCTCGCGACGCGAACAGCATACCCCCAATGGACCCAGGTGAATTCGGGGCCTGGAGGCAATACGCCGCAGGTGCTCGCGGTGGAAGGAGGGAATCTGTGGAGCGGCACCGAAATGGACGGCTTATTCCGCTCCGTAGATTCGGGGCTGACGTGGTCGAAGATAAGCGGAATGACGGAGTGGGGCATCAACGAATTTCTGCCTTTCGGAGGCAATCTCTTCGTGGGTTCCCGCTTCGGATTATTCCGATCCCGTGACGCGGGAATTTCCTGGTCCCAGCTGCCACTGATCCCGGGCGTATGGATAACCTGTCTGGCTGCGGAATCGGGGAAAATATTCGCCTCGGGCGGAGCCGGTCCGCTCATGCTCTCAGCCGATTCGGGGAATACCTGGAGCCAGCTCGATGCCGCGACCTCCGGCTTCCGGACCATCGCCAGGAACGAAAACATTCTCTTTGCGGGCGGTTCCAACGGGGCCATGCTGTCGACGGATTCCGGAAAAACCTGGCGGCCTACCGGAGAACCATTGGAAAAAAACATCATTTCCCTACTCGTAAACGGCGGACAGGTCTTTGCCGGAACCTCTTATGAAGGAGTTTATCGAACCGCCGACAATGGGCGGAATTGGGTCCACGCGTCCATGGGCCTCGGGTCCGAGTCCGGAGCCATCACGGCTCTGGCGGCCCAAGGCAATGCGCTTTTCGCGGCTACCGCCTCAGGGGGGATCCTCCGCAGCCTCGACCGGGGAGTAACCTGGACATCGGCCCAGGGGAATATGCCCCTGGGCCCCCTTGAATCCTTGGGTATACTCGGCCGTTTTCTCTTCGCCGGAACCTACGGCGCCGGCATATTCCGATCCGCCGATAGCGGTAAAACCTGGATCCAGGCCAACCGGGGCTTGCCCCAAGCCACCGTTACTGCCTGGTTGGAGATCGGCGATACCTGTCTGGCGGGCTCCTATTCGGGCGGAGCCTACCGGTCCCTGGATCGGGGCTCGACCTGGTCCCCGGTCAGTTACGGCCTACCCTTCAGTCTGTTCGGACCCTATTTCCGTCCCCTCCTCGAGGATCGAGGCATGGCGTGGGCCGCCTTGAACCGGGGATTGGCCCGGTCCAGCGATCGGGGCGCCAGTTGGACGCCTGTCACGAAAGGGATTTCGACTGGCATTGTTCAGGCCATGGCCCGGACGGAGAGCGGCGTCTTGTACGCAGGGGCGTCGGGGGACAACGACGCGGGCCCCTGGCAAGGCGGAATCTTTCGATCACTCGACAAAGGGAATTCCTGGACCCAGGCCAACCAGGGGATCGAAGGGAAGCCCGTGAATGCGATGGCCGTGAAAGCGGAAAGCCTGTTCATCGGGACCGCATACGGTTTCTACCGTTCCGGCGATAGCGGGAAGACCTGGATACCCATGAACGGCGGGCTGAGCGATTCCGCCGCAAACGATCTCGCCTGGTTCGAGGGAAGCATGCTGGCCGCGACCCGCAGCGGCATATTCCGCGCAGACGGAAATGGAAATTGGTCGCTTTTCGAACCGGGCGCGCCGGAATCCGATATCAGGGTTCTCGAAGTCGTTGGAGGTCAAATCTATGCGGCCTCCCGTACCGGGAGCGTGTTCCGTTTACACGCCGCAGGAGGGGCATGGCTCACGATCTCGGACGGCTTACCGCTGGAGCCTGAGGTCGTCCCCACCATCAATTCAATCGGCAAATGCGGAGACCATCTCATGGTCGGCGGGCAAAGGCAAATTTGGCGCCGGCTCCTTTCCCAAACCGTAGGCATCACCTCAACTCCTAGGCGCGGCAGCTCGGATCCCGTGCTGGCGAGAGGACCCGGCGGCCGCCTCGTAGTTTTCCGGTTGCCCGTGCCAGGCCTTGTCGATCTCCGCGTTTGGGACTTGTCCGGAAGAATGCATAGCCTACTTTTTCGCGGTTTGATGCCGGCCGGACGGCATCAGATCCCGGTTCCGAAATCCCGGGAGCACGGAATCCGCATCCTGCGACTTCGCGCCGGGGAAAGGGTTTCCACCTTGCGGATTCCATTCGAGTAAAGCTCGTGCAGTCGCTTATTGGCCAACGAAGGAATCGAGTTCCGCCACGTTTCCGAAACGAAAGGGAAAGGCACCGACCTCCGAGAAAGGTGGCGTACCAGCTCACCGGATGATCCCTACCCGTCGAGCCTCCGGAATCGGCGGATTCTTCCAAGGTGAATAACACATGCACCTAGTGATTCGCGGAGAGGCTGGGTTTGGCTAGGTAGTTGTAAAACTCATCGGTGCGCATCCACCTCTTGGGTGAATCTTGGGTGAATGCGCGGTGGAAATGTCGTTGGAGTCGAATACGACGATGGCCTGATTCGTGCTCCGGTTTCCGGCCATGACTTCACGTAGAAGGCCGAGTTCCTGTCGCAAGACCGGCCCCTGGAGATTCGGTACTATTTGGCCGCGGCGCTTTTTCCGCTCCTGGATTCCATGGGCTGGGGAAAGCTGCAGGGGATGAAGCGTTACCTGGAAGTCCCTGCCGATGCCGTGCGCGAAATCGCGAGCGGCTTGCGCGAATCGTTGCGCGCCCCTAAGAAGCTTCCCAGCCCAAAGGATTTGCGCAAGGCCAAGGTCCCTTTGGAGCTTGCGTCGCAAATCGCGTCCGGCCTCATGATCGCAGCCGATTTAAGGGAAAGGGCCAAGGACAAGTTCCTGGCGCAGTGGAAGAAGAGCTGGGGCAAGGAGAGTCCCTCCTTCCGGGAGGATGGCGACGGAGCCGGCCCCCGGAGTCCGAGCACACCACTTCGCTGCCTAAGGTTCGCCTGAGTCATTCATTCCACGGGATATACCGACTCCCTGTAGTCGTTTTTTCCCGACCGGCTTTCTTCCCGGGCCAAGGATGGGAGAACGGCCTCCACATGCTGAGGGTGCGGAGTCGGATCTGCTTGCCTCGCCTCCTCCTTGTACCCCGGCACCACCAGGCTACGCCAGTGGCTTCGCGAGGACAGAACATCCATTCGTTGTGAGAAGCGTAGAGTTGCGCACGCAACTCCAGAGCGACGAACCTATACCCATTTGTTGTGAGAAGCGTGGAGTTGCGCACGCAACTCCAGAGCGACGAACCCATACCCGCTATACACGGTCACATGCCGACGCGGAGGCGGGACGATGGCTGAGAGCCGCGAGAGAAGGGCCTTGGCTTCAAGGGAGATGCTCCGAGTAGATAATGAAATAATTTGGGTAAAGATACTTTTCTGATGGAGGCCTTAGTCTGACGTGGCGGTCCCTAAAGCGTGTAACTGGCCGGGGAAAAACCCTGGATTCAGTTTCCGGGCTGGGCTTGGCGCCCGTTGGACAAATATTCCAGGCCGTTGGACTGGAAATGGAAAAGGGTCCGTGTGGATAAGGTCATGGCCGCCGACTGGGAGGCATTACCATGGGTTCCAGCCGGGCGGAAAAGCGCAACGGGATTGGGATCCAAGCGGTAGACCCCGCTTCCTGCTATGGCGAAGAATACCCCCTCCGGACTTTGGTATAAGGTTTCCACATGGCGGTCCGCCAGACCTTGGTTGCGATCGTCCCAAGTTACCCCCAAATCCCGGCTGGAGAATACGCCCTTGCCCCAGGTACCCACCCAAATCGTACCGTCGTTCTGGACCCGGAAAGAGGTCAAGGCGGAATCGGGTAGTTTTATTTTCCGAGAGTCCTGAAGGCCGGAAGAAAAATACCGGAGTAGCACAGGCGAGTGCAGCATCACGGTCCCCGTCCAGTATCCGGAATCCTGCAAGGCCCATAAAGTCCATGGGGTCGGCAAATTCCCATAAGCCTGGTTTTTTTGCAGGGATATCTTATAAGGAAACCGGCCCACGGAAGGGGCCCCATCCCTTTCCGGTCTCCAATTGCGCCAGGTCTCGCCGCTATTACCGCTAACCCATAACTGTGCGCCGGCAGCGAATATCAGATTGGAATCCGCTTGTTCGAATTGTAAAATCGGGTAGTAATACTCCAGCTCTTTTTTACGGCGCCATGTCAATCCGGAATCGGCCGTAACGCGGATCACATCGTCGGCTCCCGCCGAAGAGGCAACTACCCTGCCCATGGGCATCAGGCCAATCGCGTAAGCCTCTCCACCGTTTGCCCCTTCATGGATGGACCGGTGGGTCCAGCTTAGTCCCTGGTTCCCACTGAAGTGGGTGGCGCCCCACTGCAGCTCCCCTTGGGAGTTGGCGGCAATGGGTAAGGGCGGGCCTGAATAAGGCTGTTCTTGCGGCGTGGCCGGTGGCAGGTTTGCCGCCCTGCTCCAGTCGGAACCCAGGTTTGGGCTGCTGAATAAGGCGTTTTTGTCCGAAAGGAAAATCATTCCATTCCCATTCCCCGCCAAGCGATTGGCAAATGGCCCCATATGGTGGCGATAGTCCATAAAGGTTAATGAGTCCGGACTTAAATGCCATGGGGATATTGGCAGCGACAACTTTTCCCAGGCCGGTTGGGCGCAAACAAAAGTACCGGTGAGGCAAATCCCGATTAAAGCCGATCCATGAATGCGTTGCATGGGATAGAAATACGCGAGAAAAAAAATCACGCGGTTCTTTTGCCCAAGTTTCCGTTCACTAAAGTGAACATATGGCGGTTGGCCAGGATGGCGCCTGTACCCGGTAGGCCCTGATTTTTCAGCGGGGTTGGATAAATATCCCTTGGGGCAAAACCCTGCCATTGGCTAGCGGGGCTTTTGCCTCGTTTATGCCGAATAGAGAGATCTCCAAATATTTTTCACGCCATAGACCGGACTTTTCGCTGCCTCCATGGCGCCATGTCTTCCCCCCAAGGGTCCCCGGATTCATTCAGCTTCATGATTAAATTGGTAGGATAGCCAAGCCGAAATGGTTGCATTGGAATGGAAGCTGGACACGCTCCCCTGGCGTCGCACGGGGTCGGTATACCAGGCTCCGGACCACAATACCCGCGTCTGAAGCCCGGGAGCCAATTCCCATTCCAGAAAGGGTGAAATGATATCGGCCCCTACGGCTTCCCTGTCCCATCGTGAAGGCCCCCAAACGGCTGACCCAGTCGAATCGAGTACGGGGCGCTGCGCCTGGTCGGTGAGCCCTTCAATCGAATTTGATTGTGCGTCCGGATCAAGGTACCTAATGCCATCGTAGCGGATACCCAATTTGAATGACCCCGTCACGGCGAATGAAGGGGTTAAGGACAATTTCAGGGCTCGAAACTCTTGCCCTCTCAACGGAAGCGTGTCTGAAACTCCTTGATCGCTGGGTAGATGGACCATCAGAGTCTTAGCGGGTTTTCTGTCCTGCCACCAAGCCCCGCCTTCGCACCCAAAACGGCCGCCGTGGAACTTCGCCCAATATACCGCCTGAAAAAGCGCGCTCCCTTTCCGGCTGAACCGCTCTTCCATCTTGATAGTGTCGATGGAAGGATCCAGCACGGCATCGGGCCGGCTCCAAGCCATCAGGACATCCCCATTGCCATAGGATATTGTCACATTATGACTCCACGCCTTCGACCGCGAACCCAATTCGATTCCACCCTGCCACCCCTCTTCTTTCGGCCAGGTCCGGTATGAATAGTTGGCCCTTGATGGGTCCGTGTCGGTCATGAAGGTGCTGTCAGAGGGGAGCAATTGGTATCCCGCCATTGCCCCGAAGAAAAGGCCACCAGGAGTGGTCCAGCGTGAAGTTCCGTACAGGTGAAACCGTTCCCGGATGCCATCCAGGAAAGCGAAGTATCCCGCTTGGCTGCTTCCTGCCGTATTGAATATTTGCCTGTCCGTCGCTTGGGTCCTGCCCAGGAATTGCTTTCCTGCCGCCAATCGCATATGCAGCCCTCCTCCGGCGTGCCGGTCCCGGTGAAAGTTTGCGACGGTGCCGGTGAAGAAGAACCGCTCAAGCGGAAATTGATCGAAAACCGGGCTATACTCCCCAAAAAGCCGCAGCCTTCCCATGGATAAACTCAGGCCCGGCACCGACTCAGGTCCCCATTTCAACACTAATTCATTGATTTGGAAGGCCTGGTTGTTCACTTTTGCATCGGCCTTGGTCGGATCCCCATTGTAATCCAGGGACATGGTGCCCCAGACCCTGGGGAAGAAGCGGTAATGTAATCGGCTCTCAAGCTGGATGGGTTGCCAAAGGGGGACATAGGAAAAATCCTGATATTGAGGCCAAAGGTCTTTCTGATAAGAATAAGGCTTGTTCACCGGATCTTCCTTGTACAAGGCAAGATCGTACGCCAAGGGCAGTTTGCCTCCGGGACCCAACGGTTCTCCTGTATGCCAATCCCCGGCCCCGGTCTGGGACAAATAGGTGAAAACCTCTATCGAGGCCTTGAGGGAATCATCCACCTCATTGGTCGAAGTTTTGCTTCCGCGCTCCAGGACCCTATCTTCATCCGATGACTCAGAGCCGCCTCCATGCGGCATTGCCAAGCCAAAAAAGCATAAAATCAAAACCGTCCCAAACCGAAGCATGCGAGCATTTTTCCCAACGGCCGATCCCGTGATTGTCGCCTCATTCATCATCGACATTGAACCTCCATTTTGTTTTTCAATTTCACGTTCATTCTCCTCATCGGGCATAGCCTGACGGTCTTCACCCGAGGAGACTAAATCATTCAACAAGCCGTCCTCTTTCCTGCCCTCGGCCGCTCTAGCACGATAATAGTCCGTCAAGGCATTGTGGAGGATGCGATAGAACCAGGCTTGGAATTCTCCTTGACGGCGAAGTCATCTTGATTCCGGATGGCCTTTTAAAGGCTCTGCTGCAATATATCTTCGGCGGCCTCTTCATAGTCATGATGTTGACTCGCAGTCGGAGGTTGGGGATGAAACCAAGGCCAATGGGACCAAAGATATGAAAACCCTATCCGCCAAGATGGATAAGCCCTACCTGATCAATGACCAGGGGGAAGTCATCGGAGAAATACCTCCGTTCATCCTCCAGAAGATGAAGGAGGACCTGATGAGGGAGGCGAAATTGTCCGAAGCAAGCGAATTGGAACGGATGTACAATCCGGAAACCGGAAAACTCCGCGACTTGAACAAGTTGGCGGAAATTCAGAATAGCCTCGACAAACTGACCGCCGACGCGAACCTGCCTGCGGTGAACGGAGGCAAACCTTGAAGAACTTTATCAAAATAACTGGTGTAATCCTTGCTCTGGGACTTTCCGCTCATGCCCAGGTGACGCAGGCCGAACTGCAAACCATAAAGATGTGGCCGAGCGGAGGGAAATGGCTGGCGAGCAAGGTTTTTAATTATCCTGGTGACTATGGCTATTACCTTGATAACAATCCCATGGTAGAGAATACAGGTCCTTTCGTGGATCTCGCGGATTGGCGTTGGGTCTACTATAGCGGACTCACCGGGAAACGAGTCATCGCTTATGGCACTTGGGGTCAGCCCGCCGTAGGTCCCCCCACAAGGAATGCTAGCGGGCAAATCACAGCTGACAATTGCGGTCATGTTGTCTCGAGCTATGGAGTCTGGCTGCAATACGGGTATTACTCTGGAGGTCAATATTATACCGGTTGGGTTGGACCGTGGGGAGGCTCCAAATCAGGTACCCGCGTCAACGATAATTATTGCAAGATGACCACTACCCCTACCTTTCATCCCGAAGAGCGATATGGATGGGGGCAGGAACAGTTCGACTTCCAGGTTCCTAAAACAGGCAATATTTGGATCGGCATGATAGTGGGTGCAACTGCCGTTTCCCATGCAAGATTAGGTTGCTCCTCTTTTGCATGCGTCAATCAGCCTTCCATCGTGGCCTATACCTTGAACTACTAAGCCCGGGAAATTTTTTCCCACGGTCCTTCGGGGCCGTGGTTTGGTATTTGGTATTCGGCTGGCGGGAGTACGTCATCGAAATTCCCGCCGACTACGACCCGACCACGCCTTACCGTCTTTTATACGTCGGCCATGGAATTCCCGGCATGGCCGCCGATTTGCCCGGGGGGGGGCGGTCAAGGCCGTGGCTACCGCAGCGAACGTTCCCGCGATTTGGATCGCGCCGGGAGCCCTCAACGGTGTCAGAGGTGCCTGGTCTACAGCGGACAACAGGGATCACGTCCTATTCGATGACATCACGGCTGCCGCAAAAGCCGGCCTTTGCATCGACACGACGCGTATCTTCGCGGCCGGAATGAGCGGGGAGCATGCTCACCATTTCGCTCACCTCTGATCGCCAGAAGAAATTCCCGGCCGGCTTTGCCATAGCTCCGACCAACTTCAATATCTGGATCCCCAACACCCACTCAAGGATCCTTTCCCCTGGATGCAAACGACCGGCATGAGCGACAATATCTGCGCATGGGTCGCCAGCGAAGCCCAGAAGCGCGGGGCGAAATTCATCGGGTTGGAGAAACCCGCCAATAACGGATGCACCATCCCGGCGGAAATTCCCACCTGGAAGCCGGGCAATCACGTTTGCTACGACTTCGCCTGATGCAAACCCGGATATCCGACCAAGGTCTGCACATTCAATGGCCCTCACATCCACATAGCTAGGGACGCAAGACACCCTTGCTTTCGCAAGGTGTCTCTATTCATTCGATACCCTTCACCCGAAGCGAGGCTTCCTCCACGGTTTGCTGGGCGAAAAACGTCATCAATCCGCCCGGGATCGTTCATGGACTTGAGATACGCGTATCGTAAAGGCGCTGTTCGGCGTATATTTGTAGGGGCGTGGGGCGTCACTTTTTAAACGTCAGAGAAAATACACATTATGCAGAAGCTCCCCATTTACGGCCTAGCCGCATGCTTGGTTTCAACCGCTTACTCTCAAATGATCAAGGTGAGCGGAACGGTCAAGAACGCCGCCAACCAACCAGTCGCGAACGCGATCGTGGAACTGGTGCATGCTAAGGCGAAGGATACGACCGGCGCCGACGGCGCGTATTCCCTGAGCGCCACCCCGAACGCCGTGCGGCGCGACGCCGCACCCATCTCCGGAGGGATCAGCCTGCAAAAGGGCATCCTCGAATTGGCCACGGCCCAAGCGGCCCCGATCCAAATCGAAATCCTCGGCGTAAATGGGAACCTCCTGGATCGGATAAACATGGGAATGGCTTCTCCAGGCACCTACCGCTTGAACCTGGCGGATAGGATCCGTTCGCAAAACCTGGTCCTCGTCAAGGCTACCGTAGGGCGGACTACTAAAGCCTTCCCTTACCTCCCCGCAGGCTTCGCGGCTGCGTCCGCGAGTTTCTCTCCGGATTTTTCGGCCCAGGCAGGCGCTTCCTTGGCGAAGGTGGCGGCGGCCGTGGATACCCTACAGGTCAGCGCTTCAGGTTTCGCCATGAAGAGGGTCGAACTCGCTTCAGCGGAAGCGACCGTTGACGTGACCCTGGAAGCCTCTACGGATATATGGGGCGGTCTCAAGAATCTCCCGGGCAAAAGCGACGGTTGCGGCAAGGCGACGACGATTACGAACGGTACAAAGACCATCACGAGCGGCGGAAAGGAACGCAACTATATTATCGACCTCCCCGCCAACTACGATCCCGCCAAGCCGTACCGGTTAATCTATGTCTCGCATGGGATGGGGGGCAAAGCCCAAGACGTGGTCGGTTTCCTCAGCTGGTTCGGCGTCAAGGCCCAGACGACCGCCGCGAACGACCCCGCGGTCCTAATCGCCATGAATGCCATCAACGGCCAATGGGGCGAGTCTGACCATGTCCTCTTCGATGACGTCACGAACTTCGTATTTAAGGGTCTCTGCATCGATACCACGCGCGTCTTCGTCACAGGCATGAGCATGGGGGGCATGTTCAGCTATTCGCTCTCCACGGATCGCCAGAAGCGAATCCGGGCAGGCGTAGGCATCGCCCCGACCAACTACAATATCTGGCTCCCCGCCACCAAGCTGAAGGATCCCATGGCCTGGATGCAGACGACCGGAAACACCGATAATTTCTGCCCCTGGGTCAACAACGAAGCGCAGAAGCGCGGGTCGAAATTCATCGCCTTGGAGAAAGCCGCTGACAACGGATGCACCATCCCGGCTGAAGTGCCCTTTTGGAAGTCGGGTCCTCACATCTGCTACGACTTCGCCGGGTGCACTGTGGGATATCCCGTCAAAGCCTGCACATTCCAAGGCGCCCACGTAGACCGGGCTTCAGACCCCGGCTCGAACGTGAACTGGATCGCGGCCGAGTCCTGGAAATTCATGACCCAGTTCTGAGATTCGCGGGTTCGCGAAGGAATTAGGTCCTTCGTTCGCCGCGCGGTGCGCGGCCAATGACGCCGGCGATGCGTTCGTCGCCGAAAATTATTCCGCGCTGAAGGAGCGGGGCTTTTTCGCCGCCGGCGTGCCCGGGGAACTGGGCGGGGGCGACGCTTCGCACGCGGAACTCTGCGCCATAGTGCGGGAACTCGCGCATTATTGCGGATCCACCGCGCTCGCGTTCTCGATGCATACCCATAATGTCGCGACCCAAGCCTTGAGCTGGCGCGCCGGCAACAAGCCGCCCGAGGCCTTGCTACGCCGCGTGGCCGCCGAAAAGGTCATCATCGCCACATCGGGCGGGTCGGACTGGATCAAGGGATCCGGCAAGCTCGATAAGGTCGACGGCGGCTACCGGATGACGGGGCGCAAGATCTTTTCGAGCGGAGTAGCTTCCGCGACCCTTTTCACGACCATGGGGATTTATTCGGATCCGCAAAGCGGTCCGACCGTCTGCCACTTCGCAGTGCCGCTCCCCGCCGATGGCTTTAAGATCCTCGATACCTGGCGCGTGCTCGGGATGCGCGGCACCGGCTCCAGCGACGTCAACCTCGAGAACGTTTTCATTCCCGAGGCCTCCATAGGCTTGCGACGGACGCCCGGCAAGTGGCATCCGTTCCTCCACCTGGTCACGCTTTCCGCGATGCCGATCGTCTATGCAGCCTACCTGGGTGTGGCGGAAGCGGCGCGCGAAACAGCCCTGGGCATGGCGAAGCAAAAGGACGATCCCAATGCGCCTTACCTCATCGGCGAAATGGACAATCTCCTGACCACAGCCCAGGTCGTGCATGCGAACATGGTCGATCTGGCCAAGACGGCGAAGCCCGGGCCGGAGTCCACCAGCGCCATGCTCTCGCGGCGGACGATCATGGGTCAGGCGCTCGTGCGGACAGTCGAAAAGGCGATGGAAGTCGCGGGTGGCGCCGGGTTCTTCCGGAGCGCTTCGCTGGAAAGGCATTTTCGCGATATCCAGGCTTCCCGGTTCCATGTGTTGACGGAAAAGGCCCAATTGCGACTATCGGGCCGGCTGGCCCTGGGGTTCGACATCGACGAATAGGCGGGATTTCCAGGCGACAGCCTCGGACAGCGGATAGCGGAAGCCGCCACAGAGCGCGCAGCGCCATGTCCGGGATGGGCTTACTGGAGTGCTGACTTGCCAGCGGCGCAAGCCTTGAGGCTTCGCGCAAACTTTTGAAGCCGCTGGTCCATGATGCTCTTTGTTCCGGCCCATACGGATTGCGCTTCCCTTTTTCGGGTTGGGCCACCAATTCCGCCTGAAGTGCTGATCAAATTGACAGGACCTGCGCGAGGTGTTTTACTTCACCGAAACCGATCCGGGCGACATAGCATGGCCTGTCGCCCGCACGTTCACTTGCTCTGGCGCTTGGGCACCTTGACCTGCACCACGCTGCTCACTTGGTTCCCGGAGCCGTCGGTAGCCGTCACGGTGATGGAGTAGGTACGTCCGCTACCGTTGCCGGCGCGATCGGTCCTCAGTTGCAGGGAGATCCTGCCGGTGGCCTAGTCGATGGAGAGACCTTGCCAGTCCACGGCCATATCCCCGTCGCCGAGGCCCTCCTGCGGTTCATTGCTGGACACGGAAGCGGCGAGGCTCACGTATCCGCCATTATCGGCCGCATTGGCGTCGATCACCACATCCACCATTTTGTGGTTGGGGGGCCAGAGGATCTTCGGGTTGGCCACAGGTGCCAGGGTCGGCAGGGAGCGGGAAGGCCGTCGGACCCCTGGTCCGCCGGCCGGCGGGGAATTAGAGCGGTGTTACATTGATATCGTCCACTGAGATCAGGCTGGCTCTATCCGTAGCGAAGAATTGGACCTCGTTGACTTTTTCGGCGTTCGAAAAGGTCCAATAGGTATTGTTGCTGGGCAATGGACCCCAATACCACCAACCGATTCCCACCCGGTAGGCGTACACGGTGATCGTTCCCTCCTTGCCCACGAAGCTATTGAGCCTGAAATTCTTCTGACCGGTAGAGGATTTCAGAATCAACGATAACCCAGAGGTATTATAAATAGTGCCGGCGATGCGGGGGAAGTTGGCGGCGCTTTGCTGGTTTTTGCAATTATCATACGAAGGACCATAACCCATCATTCCATACGCGCCTGTACATACATTCGCAGCTTCGGGAACCAGATAGTACAGCGTGGTGTTGATGGGCGCCACATAAGCATAATAAGGGCTGCAGGATTGAATGTAATAGGGCGAGGTGGCGTAGAAGGTATAAGCCTTATCCGCCATATAGGAAAGGCCGGTAGGGGAGTTGAAGTTTACGAAGCAAGCGGCCGCGCTCTTGGCCAGGGGCGCGAGTTGGGCATTCGGTTCGGGGGACACCTCCACGGACGACTTTCCTTCCTGAAGTTTCAGAAAGGATTGAAGCTGGGTTCCTTCGAGCAGCCGGCCATCCTCGAAATCCAAATACCGGGATTCGCCGGGGGTTACTGCAGGGGGCTTCGAGGGCTCTGCATCGGCAACTTTATTACATCCGGCCATGCCTGCCGCCATCAGGGTGACGCCCAGGGCAAAAAGCGGTATCGAGATGCGATAAACTTTCTTTTTCAGCATTTTGTCTCCATATTGAACTGACCCCTCATGGGATCGGGATTGTTTACATGTTTGCGGTCCCAGCAGGTTCAGTGCTGACTTGATATTGGATGCGGCCCGGGCGGGATTTGTGTCGCACTATTTTGAAAGGCTCTTGGCCTCTCCCCTTTCAATCCACCCAGTCGGCCTCACCAACCTCCCCGCGGTTCCACTGCATACGCTCTTCCTCGGGAGGTTGCTCAGCCACAACAACTTTCGGCGGACCGGTCGGTAAATGCAACGCCGCTAGGAGCATCCGGATCGTTGCCTCCGTTTTTATCATGGCCACCATTCGGAGCCGGCCCCTGCAGTCCGAGCACACAACTTCGCAGCCGAAGGTTCGCCTGAGTCATTCATTCCACAGGATATACCGACTCCATGTAGTCGTTTTTCCCGGGGAATATTTCCGGGGCGCGCGGGACCGCTTCGAACTACCCTTCGGCCTGCAAGGAACCGAGTTCCAGCTGCGCGTTTGGAACGAGTTGAAGAAGATCCCTTTCGGAAAGACCTGGAGCTACCGGGAACTGGCCGAGCGGGTGGGCAACCCGGGAGTGGTGCGGGACGTGGGAAGCGCTAACGGCCGAAACCCGGTCAGCATCGTCATCCCCTGCCACCGGGTGGTCCGGACCGGGGGGGGAACTGGGCGGTTACGCGGGGGGGGTGGGGACAAGGCGTTTCTC
>JBDSIO010000182.1:0-13311 GCA_039917895.1 Fibrobacteria bacterium
CCTTTCCTGAACAAACAAGGTATGGGTCCCAAGAATCAGAGCATTGGAAGGGGCATATAGGGTATCGTTAACGATGGTGGCCGATGCCATTTCCTCATTATCCAAGCGATAGCGATAAATACCTATACCACCCCCGCCGCTTTTCCATGTCCAGGCAGGTGTGCGAGAGAGAACCGGCGAATTTCCATTGACCATGGGTTTGCTAGGCGGAATAGTATCGAGGGTAATTGTGATGGTGTCCAATCCGGTTCTGCCAGCAACTGTCGTGTCGATAAAAATCTTATTTCTGCCCTCTTTTAGATCGATTTTTCTTTGGAGCGATGTACTGTTCACCGTGTACAGAATAGTAATGGGTGTGAAATTGACGGTGGTATCGTGGGCGGGTGAGGTGATTTCCACCGCCACCGGTGGAGAAACATCCACGTTACCCACGGTGATGAGCGCGGCCACTAAATCCGAATCCCGGCCATCCGAGACTTTAAATTTGACCGAATAGTTACCGGCTTGGCCGAGGGTTGGCTTCCAGGTGAAGGAGCCGGCGGAAAAGGCCGCGCCTTGGGGAAGGCCCGAGGCCGTGAGCGTGAGGGAATCCCGATCGGGATCGGTGGCCTCGACCTTGAAGGACAGGGTTTCGTTTTCCTTGACCTTTTGGTCCTCAATGGTGACGAGCTTTGGGGGTTGGTTCGTGTTCAACACCTTTACGAAAATGGTCTTTTCAACCTTACGGTTGGCGGAAGCATAGACGAGGGTCACGGCGTAAGGCTCGGCGCGGCCTTGGGAAAGGTTGGGCCGCCAGGTAAAGTAGCCGTCACCGGGATCCCTGCCCGCTGTATCGAGTATCGCACCGGGCAGGACGTCTTTAAGCGTCAGCGTGGTGGGGCCGGTCAAGGGATATCGGATGCCGATCCTGAAACGCAGAGAGTCGCCTTCCGCCACGGATGTATCGGCGGGTGCCAAGATTTCCGGGATTGCGGGCTCAATGTTTATCGTGTCCTTACCAGGCTGCACCGGCACATCCTTGGATTGGAAATCGCCCGACTCTAGGATCGTGACTTCCTTTCTTACGCCGATCTTGCCGTGCTTATAACCGACGATGCTGACCTTGAACTCCTTGCCCACGCGCGGATCAAGCGGTAGACCTAAAACCTGCTTCGGGTCCCTCAGTACGCCGTGGAAAACCTCCTGAGAAAAGGAACTGTCCTTTCTGTAGACTTTGACGATTAGGCTGTCGAACGTCAATAAGCTGTCGTTGTCCTTGTCGATTTTCATGTTCAAGACATGAACGGGCTCATCCGAAGTCGGACAAGCCACGAGGAAGAGCAGAGCGGCTAAAGAAAAAAGAGCGAGGGCGAAAGCGGGAGTTTTCCGGATTTTCATGAGGGGCCTTAAGGTTTGAAATCCGAGGGCTGGTCCCCGGCCTGGTTGTCGTCGCTAAGCGCAAAATAGGCCGTCGTGGCAATCGCGGCGGTGCCGACGCCGCCGAGAGTCCACCAAATCCATTTTTTGGAATGGGATTTCGAAGCGTTGGCCGCTGCATCCTTCTTATCGTTTCCCACCAGGTCGTGTTCCTGGACGTATTTCTGCCGCTGGAAATAACTGGTCTTCACATTCTTGAAAATGGAGGCGATGTTGTCGGAGATATACAGGTCAAGGAGTTCAATGGTCGGTTTCATTTTGAGGAGTTGCACCATGCAGCTTTCACCCTTTTGACGCGTGGACGAGTCAGCGGCGTAGATGACGCTTAGGTACTTGTACACGAAGATTGAATCGTCCTTCGTTGCAGTGGCGGGGAAGGACTGCCGATATGCTTCCAAGGGCGCCCTTACGCGGGAAAATTCACCTTCGAAATAAGCGTGGTTAATGGCTTCCTTGTCCAGGGTGCCGTCCAGTTTGAAGCCGAAGGCGGCGCGCGCCGGTTGGGCAATGTAAGTCAACCCAAACAGTAGGAGAGCCGGGAGAGAACGAATTGGGATGGACGAAAATGGGTTCATTACCAGCCTAGTCAATCAATGCGAGGTGTTTTGTTGAAGTCGCTGAGGAAGCGCTTGGTCATTTCCTCCTCGGACAGGCGCTTGGTCAAATATTTTTTACGCTTTTTGTTTTTTCTGGGGGTCGCAATGAATGAGTACTGGTCCTTGCTAACAAGTACGCATCCACCTTGCGCACTGTCTGGAAGACTGGAGAAGATAAACCCTGAATCGGAAACCACTTCATCACACTTGCATGCCCCGTTCTTCAACGAACAAAGCAACTCTTCGCAGTTCCCTTTTTTATAGAAAAAACTTGGATTCGCTATTGTGAACCATGCCTTATTAGATGAAACCCTTAAAGTACCGGGTTTCAAATTGCCATCTTTGTTGTATAAAACGGTGGTTGAATCCCCATTTTTTAACCCGACAAGAATTGCATTGGTACTTCTAGATGTGTACCCTTCATCACTTGGCTGAATAAAAATAATCGAATCAGGATTGATTTTTTTGAATTGGATCGAGTTGGTTGAAATTATCCAAATGAGCGCGCTAAAGGCTAGTGTATTCGTGATCATGATTCTTTCCTTTTTAAAATATCGGAAACATAATCGGTTATCTCCTTATACTTACTTTTTCTTCCCCAAGCCTCTGGAATTGCAGACCATAGCGCGGATTGCTCAGGGTCCTCGATCAAATCCTCCCAAACGCATTCATCTTCACCGTTTTTTTTCCATGCCTTTTTAACAGTCCCCTCACCAGCGTTGTATGCGGCGATGTAGAATTTTTGCTTCTCCGCATCAGATGGCTGTGTCTTGTATTTCGAAAAGATTGATTTGTTTATTCGGTCACGTTTGATCGATAAAATATGAGCACCGCCGAAAATAGATTTTTGTGAATCGAAGCGTTCATCGCCCTCCATGTCATACACATATTTTCCGTCGATTTTGGCTGTCGTGCCCTTACTCAATCCAGCCTCATCAATGGCTGCCCCACCGATTTGAGTTAACCCCGCGTAGCCAACGTTGTTATGGATCTTAGGTCTGAAGCCGCTTTCCTGGGCAATAAGGGATTTGAGGATCAATGGCTCGATGGAATATTTTTTCGCAGCGGCGTAAATGTCGTCGTTAAAGTCGTTCTGCGCTGGGTAACCCTTCCAATGGGTCTCGATTTCATGGCCGTTCCCCGAAGACGAGGCCTCTCCCACTTTCTCCTGTTTCACCATCTCATCATAGAACTTGCACATGAAGCCCTTGATGGCTCTGTCTCCGGGTTTCTTGCTTTCCGTCTCACAGGGCCCCGTGCTGCTACTGCGGCACGGAAACACCGCCGGGAAGTTTGGGCTTTCCTGCAGCATCAAAAAGACCACGCGACGGTTTCCCTGGTGCAGGACCTCACCGGCTTGATATCGGTTGAATGCGCAGCACCCGACATAGGGGTACCCGGAGACCTGGCGAAATGCGGAACTGGGCAGCTCGATCTCGCTCCGCTTCAGGTTCATGTATTCGCGGTATAATTCCTTCCGGATGTAAGCTTCGGAAAGCCCCAGCATGGGGTTGATGTTCTTGCACCGCGCCTCATTCAAAAAGGCGATGAAGTCCTGGATGGCCTTCCGGGTTATGGTTCCCAGGTTGCCGGTAGGTTTTGTTTTGAAGAACCCCAACGCACGCAGCATGCACTGCTGCTCCCAGACGCCCCAGCGCTCCTTCTCCGCGATGTTCGCCCAAAGGTCGACATCACCGATTACGAACAAGAACGCCGACAGGGCGCGGTTCCGGCTGATGTTTAAGGGGTCTTCCTGTTCGTCCTGCTCCGTGTGCCCGTACACGACGATTTGTGCTTTCGCGTGCGTCTTCTTCCACTCGAGATAGGTCTTCTTCACCTCGCACAAGGCATTGAGGTAAATGTCGGCGATGAAGCTTTTGCCCTTCTGAAAATGGATGCCCGAGACCTGGGTATGCTCGATGCTGATCTCGGCGGTTTCGGTGACCTCGCGCTCCGTGCCTTGGCCGCTGGACCAGTCGGCGGAACAGTGCTTGACCTTGATGGCGAAGGTGGCCTTCGGCTCTTCGCTTGCGGGAACGGGTAATAGCGCCTTGCCCCGGCCCGACGCATCCACATGCGTCTGCGCTTTCTTGATGGCTTTGAATTCGCCGTTCTCCTTGCGGAACAGTTCAAACTCCACCAAGGTCTTGTCCGCGATGGCGGGCGGAATATCAAATTCCGCATACACTTCGGCATCGGACTTGAAGTATGTCTTCTCAGCTATCCAGCCGATTTTTTTCAGGGTGGCTTTGGGCTTAACTGCCGCAGTTTCCGGTCCAGGCGTATTTGCCTTGACCATTTCCGGGGTGGGGGCGTCCTCCTTTGCGGCCTGCTCATGCGCGGACCTTGCCCGATCATCCAGCGTTTTCTTCCCGGCTCCGCCGAGGCCCCCGCCCTTGCTTTTGACCAGCGCATGGTCCGCGGATTTGGGCTTCGAGCCTGAACCCATCGGATTCGATAATCCGAGCTGCATCAAATCCTTTTCGGCAGGGCCTGCGTGGGATGTGTTGCTCATGGGGATCCTAAGAAATGAACCAAAACGAAGATTTGTCCTGGCTACGCATTAGACGCTGCCGGGCTTCCGTTTCGTAATGGATCAAAGGTAAGAAATGCGGAACCTGAAGGGATTGTGATGGGGCACACGAATCCAGCCTATTGCACACCGGGCTTTCGTGGCAGTTAGGCTTTTTTAGGCGAGATCGAAAACCAGAACCTCCGCGCCCGCATCTTCCGCGCCCGCAGCTTTTCCGCCCGATTCTTGCGCAACCGCACCTTCAACGGCCACTTCCGCCCGGATTACAAGTTTCCGCTCCTCTTGTACCGCCGCCCCATCGCCGGCCTCCAGCTCCAACCATTCCCCCGCGCATTCCATTCCACCCTTGGCCTGGCTGAATCCATGTCCCACACTGATTTTCCCTTTAGCCGCCTGGATCCAGACCCCGCGCCCCTCCGCCACCTCCAGGGAAACCTCCGCGCCCGCGTCCAACACCGTCGCATAAACACGAGCATCCTGCTCAATTGAAAGCGAGTCCTCCGTGCCGCCCGGCGAAGCGATGAGGCACAAGCGGTTCTTCCGCTTTTCGATAGGGAAACTGCGCTCCTCATAGCGGGGCGCGATGCCCTTCTTGTCGGGTTGGATCCAAATCTGCAGAAAATGCACCGGCTCGGTTGCATTCGCATTGAACTCGCTATGCATCATTCCCGAGCCCGCGCTCATACGCTGCACATCTCCGTTACGGATAACCTCCGTGTTACCCTGGCTGTCCTTGTGGCTCAGTTCCCCGGACAGGACATAGGACAGTATTTCCACATCGCCATGCTGTCGATCTTGTAGGGGTTATTGTTCCCATTCTGGGTGCGCGCGAATTCGTCTCCGCCGCAGGTCATGGGCACGCCGCGCGAAAAGAACTGCACGGCGATGAAGTTGCGCAGCCGCCGGCGCCGGAGGGCCTGATCTCCGTGCGAATCCCAGGACAGATTGTCGTCGGTGCCGCCATCGCTGGGTCCGAAGGGCCAGGCCTGGCCGTTATTCTTGCCGTTGTAGCTCACCAGGTCCATCAGGGTGAATCCGTCATGGGCGGTCAGGAAGTTGACGGACTTGTGCGGTCCGCCCTGATCCTGGAAATGCGCGTAGTCGCCGTTCACGGCCAGCAGAAAGGCCCGGGTGTTCCCATCGCCTTTCATGTAACGACGCAGCGCGTCGCGCCAGATGCCGTTCCACTCGGCCCAACCGGCGGGGAAATCGCCCACGTGGTAACCCGCCAGATCCCAGGCTTCGGCGATGACTTCGATCTTTTCGTTCCGCGCCAGGTCGGCGAGATCCTTGAGTAGTTTGGACTCGCCTGCGAAACCGAACTCATTTTCCGTGCGGCCCAGCACGGTCGCAAGATCGAAGCGGAAACCGTCCACGCCCATCTCCAGCGACCAATGCCGGATGGAATCCTTGATCAGACGCTGTACCGCGTCCTTGCCGGCGTTCAGGTTGTTGCCGCACCCGGTACTGTCCCAATAATGTCGGTTGCCCTCGGCCAGGGCGTAGTACTCGGAGTTGTCGATGCCGCGCAAGGACATCAGCTCGGCCGTATCTCCGCTCGCGTCCCAGAGTCCGCCTTCGCCGGTATGGTTGTAGACCACGTCCAAATAGACTTCCAGCCCTTCATCGTGGAACGCCTTCACCATCCTCTTGAATTCGCGCGTGGGCCCGCCTGGGGATTGGTCATGCGCGTAGCGCAGATCCGGCGCAAAGAATCCGTAGGTCATGTAGCCCCAGTAGTTGCCGTGTGGCGGCTCGTCATAGCGGCGATCCCACCCGGGGAATTCCTCCGGGTTCAGGTCGTTGGCGAACTCATGAATGGGCAGGAGTTCGATGGTGGTGTAGCCCATTGCTTTCAGGTACTTCGCCATGGCGCCCGCGCCTGCGTAAGTGCCGCGCAGGGAATCCGGCACGCCGGTCACGTGTTCGAATCCCGGGATGCCAGCCAGGATCTCCTTGAGCCGGGCGGATGAAGGATGGCGGGTCAGACCTTTCACATGGGCCTCGTAGATGATGGCGTCCTTCTGGGGGATGCGCGGCTTCTTGCCGAAGGAAGTGGTGTCGTGGATCAGGACGGCTTTCGGCGCCCAGGGTCCGCTGTCGAATTCCCTTCGAACCACGGGCGGCAATTTGTCTCCGTGGCCACGGTAGATTCCCGGACCGCTGCCGTACAGGCCTGCGTGGTGGCAGTGGATTTCTTTCATCTCCGGAGTCTCGCGATCGTGGGAAACTTCCAGCGCGTAGGGATCGAGCAACAGCTTGTTCGGGTTGAAGCGGTTGCCCGCGGCGTCCACGTCGACCAGGAAGCCCGCGGTGCTGTTGCCGCGCGACCAGCCGCCCGGGGGGTCCCAATTGGGACCCCAGCAACGGAATCCGTACAAGGTTCCGGCTGGGACTTCCGCGAGTTTGGCGCGCCAGACGTTGTCTTTGCCCTTCGCCATCCAGTAGTCATGGAGGGCGGGCGCGTTCATGGCCTGATCGTAAATCTCCAAGAGCATGTGCGTCGCATGCAGGGAGTACACCGCGAAAGTGGCGATGCCGATCGAGGGGGATCCATGCATGCCCTCTCTGGCAGTGTCGGGGTGCAGTTTGGCGCCGGGCGCGAAAGCCAGCTTGGACCATGCCGTTTTTTCGATGGGGGAGAATGGCCCGTCGGCGGGGTGCATAGCGCCTGGGGCTGGGGTGGACGGTGCAGCGGTGATAACTGACATGGAACCTCCCAGCAGCGATAGCCGCGGTTCCTCGCCATTAGGGAAGCCGGGGGCGGGAACGGGTGAAAGATAACAAGGACAATTAGACCTCCGCCGCGTAGGGGAGGTAACCCGCTAGGAAAGGAACTCCAACAAGCGCACCTTCCTTTCGGAGGTTCCTTCCAGTTCGGCATCGGTAACGAAGGTTTTTTCCGCGATCACGCGGATACCGGTCTTAGGCGAGAAGGGACGGTTGCCGTCCGCGATGTACACGGCCGAACCGTTTTTCCGCGCCTGCTCAAGCCAGGCGATCATGATTCCCGAAATCGTCCGGTCGTAAAAAAAATCGGCGACCAGGATCACGTTCCAGTCCGGCGAGGGAGGGCGCGCCAGCAGGTTCCCGCCATCGGTTTCCAGCCGGATTCCGTTCGCGGAGGCGTTGCGGAGGCTGAACTCCAGCGCCACCGGATCGATGTCGTTCGCAACGACGCTTGCCGCCCCGGCCTTGGCGGCGGCGATTCCGGCGATGCCGCACCCGCATCCGAATTCGAGCACGCGCTTGCCTGCCACCGTTCCGGGGTTTTGCCCCAGGAAATCCGCGAGCAAGCGGGCTGCGGGCCATACCGTGGCCCAGAAAGGTACATCCTGCTTCTGTCCGGACTCATTTTCCCAGGCTTGCCATAAAGCGAAAACGTCCGGCGCCTGGTGGGCGACCATACCCTCCAGACCGGATATGGGGGAAAGCGGAGCGTAGGCGGCGATCAGATTTTCGGAAGGGATGGAAATATGGGTTTGCACGTCCGATTCCTGGATTCGGGGGCGAAGTTCCCAAAATAGCTTTTACCGGCGTCCTTGCTATATTTCCAGTCTCCCAACCCGCCTTGTCGGCAGCATTCCATCCGGAGTAGACATAGCCTATGCAGATCCAGCACGAATCGGGCTTCGCCTCCTGGTATGAACGCCGTCACCCGGCCCTTAGCGGGCATGGCCTTTGGCTGCGCGGAGGGGAATGGAACATGCTCCCGCCCTCGCATTGGGAATCGCGGTCGCTGCGCGTCATGGTCGCGCGCCTATCGACCTATCTCGACACTTCCGAATCCTTCACGCATCCGCTCCTGTACCAGGCCCTGGCCGATCTTCCCGAGGTCTATCCGGATCTGGCCTATCTGCCTCCGCCCAAGGATGGCGAGATCATGTTTTCCGACGGCGTGCCCTGGCTCTTAGGAACCCAGACCAAACGCGGACCGAAGGATTTCGACGTCATCGCCCTCAGCAACGCCATCGTCCAGGAACTGGTGAACCTGCCCGCCCTGATGGAACGCAGCGGTCTCGCGATTCCGGCCAATGACCGGTTGCTCCGCGAGGATGTGCCTTTGATCCTGATCGGCGGAGCGAACTCCCTGCATACCTCGCTCTTGGATCACGACGACTCCCCCGTGGACGGGATTTTCACGGGCGAACAGATCACGGACATCCAGGAAATCATGATGATCTGCGCCGACGCGAAGCGGGCAGGGGTTTCCAAGGCCGCACTCTTGGACAAGCTCCTGGAAGTGCCGGGTTTCGCGCGGCCGGGCCAGGACAAGCGGGCGAAGAAGAACAACAAAGAAACCCTCGACTTGCGACGGGTCCATGCTTCCCGCCCCGTCATCTACAAGCTGGAATCCCTGGGCCAGGAGCCGGTGGCCATCAGCCGCGGCTGCCCTGCCTTCTGTTCCTTCTGCGCCGAGAGCTTCGACACCAAGCCGTACCGCGAGAATCCCGTGGATGCCGTGGTCAACAACGCGCTCAAGCTCAAGCGGGACATGGGCCTGGAGGGCATCGATCTCTTCAGTTTCAATTTCAATTTCTACCAGGATCTGTACCCGCTCCTGGAGGCCCTGGCCAAGCATTTCAGCGCCATCGGCCTCAAAAGCCAGCGCTTCGACATGATTGCCCGCGATCCCACCATCTTGGACTATTTACGGGCGGTGGGGAAGGGCAGCCTGACTTTCGGCATGGAAGGGGTATCGCAGCGGATACGCCGCTACCTGCAGAAGGGGTTGGACGAGCCCGATCTGTGGAAGGCCCTGACGGCGGTGTTGAAAAGGCCCTTGCGCGAGCTCAAGGTGTTCCTCATCATCACCGGCGTGGAAGAAGAGGAGGACATGAAGGAGTTCGAGGACTTCGTGCGCCGCCTGCCGGACATCATGCGGGCCGCGAACGGCCGGCCCCGCGTCATCTTCAGCGCCACGCCCTTGGTGCGGTTTCCCTGGACGCCGCTGGAATTCGCCCCCGCCTATCCGCCCGAGACCTACACCAAGGTGGCCCGCCGCATCGGCCATATCGCCCGGCAGGCCGGCTTCGAGTACCGCGGCGCCGCCGACGAGGCCGAGAACTACGTGTCGCAGGTGTTGGTACGCGCGGATCGCCCGGCCTTCTGGGAGGCCCTTAAGGCGGCCGCCCAGGAAACCGGCTTCCGTTACTACCGCGAGATGTCGACCGGATTCATGGACGCGCTGCGCGCCAAGCTTGCCGATCGCGGCATCGGAGACGATCAATCCCTGGGCGGGTTCGACCTGGAAGCCAGCCGCAAGAAGCCGTGGAGCCGCTGGGAGACCGGGGTGCGCCGCGAATGGCTGCACGTACAGTACAAGCGCGCGCGCCGCTTCGTGGACCCGGGCTATTGCCTGGGCACGGTGGAAGAGGAAGCGTCCTGCCTGGCCTGCACGGCCTGCGAGACTCCGGAGGAGATGGAATTCCTCACCGATATCCGCCGCAAGCACGAGGCCGACGCGGAAGGTTTCGACGGACGCCGCAAGCTCTTCCGCCAATCCGCCGAGCCCATCGCCCTGGGCGTGCGCTGGACGGCAAAGGTCCTCGGCCTGCCGCGCAAATATCCGGCGCTCGTGCTGGCCAGTTGCCTGATGCGCGCGGACAAAGCCCTGACGCCGCTTTTCTGGCGCTTCCGCGAGGCCTGGGCCCCTGGGTCGAAGGAAATCTGTAACGTGGCGGGAGATGACGGCGTGCTGCTGGACTGGCTTCCAGAAGGCCTGGCGCTTGTGCGCAAGCGCTTGGCGGATGCGGATTTCCTCGCGGACGTCAACGCCGCTTTCGCGGAGTGGGGCGTGTTGCTGGGCGAAATATCGCCTTCCCTAAGGCCCACGGACGAGGGCCGGGAGTGGAAATACCGGCTGGTATCACCCTTGCGGCCCGACATCGATTCCTTCTGCAAACCGCGGGGCCTGAAGTTCACGCTCAAAAAGGTCGATGGCGTGAGGATCTATGAATGGAGCAAAGATAGCCTCAAGAAGCGCCTGCTGAAATCGCTGACAAGCGCGGAGGAAGAGACCCCCGCGGGCGCGGTGTGGACCATGCACCTCGAAGGAGGGGCGAAATTCTCCCCGGAAGAATTCTTGCGCGAATCGTTCCTGCAGCCGGAACCGGGAGACTGGGTCCGCACCCGCATGTTCGCGGAGTGGCTTACGCCGGAAGCCAACTTGACGGGGGAAGCCCGGGAGCCGGAGCAACGGCAAACGATACGAGGATGGCCCGACCAGGCAATGTCCGAAAAGGATGACCTTTCCGCATAAACGCATGGACAAGGAAATCTTCATCGTCCGGCTGAATCCCGTCTGTTGGCTGACCCTGGCCGGATTGGCCATCGATCTTTCCGCCGTGTTCCTGTTCATCGATTTGCCCCGGCTGGAAGCGGGATCCAGCTTTCAGCCGCGCGGGAACGAGGGGGACGCTTCTCCGCGTTTCTTCCTCGCCATCGGCTTGATGTATCTGGGCATGCTCACCGATGCCTTCGACGGCATTCTGGCCAGGCGGTACCGCCTGGACGGGGAGTTCGGCCGCTACCTCGACGGTTTCGTCGATGTGTTCAATTACTTGATCCTGCCCAACCTCGCACTGTGGCGATTGGGATTCCATGGGCCGTATGCGGCCATCATCATGCTCATCCTGGTCGGAGCGGGCATCCTGCGCCTATCCAAGTTCAACCAGATCGGCAACATCCAGGTGGAAGGCTCCAGCAAGTTCCTGGGCCTGCCCGTATTCTGGACGCAACTGGCCCTGGCGCCTTTGTACCTGATGTTCGCCTTCCTTCCCGCGTCGGTTTTCCACCTCGGGGCGGGAACCCTGTGGATCGCCATGTCCTTCGCTTTTCTGTACAACCGGCCGTTCTTCAAGCCCAAGAACCCATGGCTGATCGCCGGTATCACGCTTTCCCTTAGCGCGTTGGGTTTCGCCGGTTACGCGCTGGGTCTCCATCCATGAAAACCCTTTGCCTTTACAATCCCCGCGCCGGAAGATCGGGGCGCCAAGCGCTTGAACGCGCGTTTTCCTCGCGGGGCGAAGCGGGAAAACGCCACTGGGGCGAGGTCACGTTCCAATCCCTGGCGGAACCCGGGCGGCGCGATTGGCCCGCTCGGCTCCAAGATTTCCAGCGCATCGCCGTGTTCGGCGGAGACGGGACCGTACATCACGTCATCCAGCATTTGGCCTTTCGCGAGCAGGAACTGTCGGTGTTTCCGGCGGGGACGGCGAACGATCTCACCTGCGCCATCGGATTATCGCTCGATCTCGAACGCAACCTGGCACTGTACGAAGACGGTAAGACCGTCGCCTACGACACCATCGCCGTGAACGGACGGCACGTGATTACCGGCGGCGGATTCGGACTCGGGTTCCAGGCCGCGGCCTCGGCCAACGCACTCCGCAACGGGGTCTTCGGCGCGCTTTTCCGCAAGTTTTTGCGGGCGAAAATCTATCTGATCACCCTGGCCTGGCATGGCCTGCTGTCGCCGCCGCGCCGGGTGGGCTACGGGCTTTTCCTGGACGGGAAGGAAGCTCGCGGGGATACCCAATCGATCCTGTTCTGCAACCAGGCTTTGATGGGCAAGCGGGTGTTGATCGCTCCCGGGACGTCGGCCACGGACGGGCATTTCCATTTCGTCCGGTTCCGCGACCGTCATGCCGCGAGCATCCTGCGCACCCTGGGCCGGGTGAAGGCGGGCAGCCCGAAAGCGGAAGTAATGTTGGACCGAGCGGAAGCGGGCGAGCTGCGGCTGGAATTCTCCGAACCCGTCCCCGCCTACGGGGACGGCGAGGAATTCGCGCCGCAAACCCGGTGGGATCTGGTCTGTCACCGCGGTTCCATCCGCCTGAGGGTACCGGCCGCGTTCGGCGGCGCTGGTGCTTGACGCGGCGCCGCGGATAGCGGACTTCGGCGCTCTCATGGCCCTCTATGCGGCGTGTCTCGCCACCGGGTTCGGTCTCAAGTACGCGCTTAGGCGCTCCCCTCGGTTCGCCGCCAAGCCCATCCGTTCCGATGCCCGGCAGGAACCGTCCACCGCGGTCTTTTCCCAAGGTCCGGGGATCGCCAGGAAATTCAAGGCGTTTTTCCTGTTCCAGACGGCATTAATGACCCTGGCATTCTGGTCCATCCCGGGTCTCGCGGTTTTATTCCTTATCCTGTTCGCGTTCGCCGTGCGTGAAATCTTACGGTTGCGAAGTGGGGAGACGTATCCTGCGGGTTACGGATTCCGGCCTATCCCGGCCTATGGCCTGTTGGTCCTGTCCGGCCTTTCCTTGGCAGGCTACCTTGGTTTCGCGGCGAAGATTACGGGAGCGATGCCGCCGCCCCGGGGGCTCCCCTTGCTCGCCTTCATCTTTTTGCTCGTCGCCGTCGCCGACGGTTATGCCCAGATCACGGGGCAAATCCTGGGGGGGCCGAAAATCGTTCCCCGCCTAAGCCAGGGCAAGACCTGGAGCGGATTCTTCGGAAGCCTGTTTTTTTGCGCGCTGGCTTCCTGGTCCGGTGATCATTATTTTTTCGGATACATTCCCGAGGCTGGCCCGGCTTATGCGACCGATGTATTGGCGGCCGTTTTCGGGGTTTTCGTAGCCAGTCTGGCTTTTTTGGGGGACATAAGCGCATCCTGGGTCAAAAGGCGGATGGGATTGAAGGATTTCTCCAACCTGCTCGGCCCACAAGGCGGAATCCTGGATCGTATCGACAGCTTGCTCTGGCTGGGTCCAGCGCTTTGGCTGGCTGCGGCTGTCGGTTTGGAACGGTAAGCGGCGGATCTTG
>JBDSIO010000183.1:0-10071 GCA_039917895.1 Fibrobacteria bacterium
GGTTCCCGGCCTCGGACAGCGTCGACTACGGCGCACGTTCGGAAAGCAAGGAGATGGAGAAGGGGTTTCGGGAGTGGACGAAGGCCCTGAGAGGGTACTAGTGTTGGTCGATAAGAGAGAGTTCAAATTTAAAAGTGATAAGTGAAAAGTGAAAAGTTTTAAGAGTAATGCCGGTTTTCCGATGATTCGTCGTGCGGGATGCGCGCTATCCGGGTGTTCCTGGATTGCAAATTTGATATTTGCACTTTTCACTTTTCACTTTGCACTCTATCCGTTCGAAGCATCGGCTAAAAACGGCGCAGAACCCTTGAACCACTACTCCCTCACCGTCCTGCAGGACAGCAGCATCGGCATCAAGCTCCAGGGCCGCTTCAAGGCCAAGGGGCAGCCGGTTTTCCTCATCCATGATCCCAACCTGGGATTGATGCAGGGCGACATCATGCGTTTTCAGGACAAGGCCGTTTTGGTTGACGCGGACGTATGGCAGACCCTGAATGACGAGGGGGCGCTCGGGCGGCTGAAGGTGGCGCCGATAGTACGGGTCCAGGCCAAGGCCACGGTACCGACCTGGGAGACGCGCGCCAAGCTGGTAACGGGGTTGCGCGAGCAGAAGGCCTACCAGTTGGGCGCGGAACTGCTGAAAATCCTGGAAGAGACCTTCGGCGGGATCCCCTCGCGGCAGCAGATGGCCATGGTATTCGACGGCGGCAGCCTGGTCCTGATGGCGCCGGATGAATTCCTCGATCAGTTGAAATACGCAACCGTGCGCCGCGTACCGCCATCAGGCAAGCCCGTGTTCCTGGTCCCGGCCCCGGAAAAGGCGTTCGCCGGGCTCCCCTTCCATTGGCAGACGTGGGCCGCCGATCCTTCCGAACCCTCGGGCCTGCTGCGCTACTCCCTGGTCGGCAAGCCGCCCAAGGGATTGGCCTGGGATCCCGTCACTCATACCTTGCAGGGCGCGCCCGAGGCCGAAGGCCAATCGCACCTGACGGCCGAAGCGCGCAACGGAGCCGGCGCCTTCGACACCCTCGCCTTCACCCTCACGGTGCGGCGCAATGTCCCGCCCTCTCTGGCCAATCCCCCCAAGCCTGTCGCCGTGGCCGGCCAGATGTGGACATACCACGTGGACGCCATCGATCCGGATCATGAAGGCCTGGACGTGCGCATCTCGGTGCCGAAAAAGCCGGAAGGAATGATCTTCGATTCCGCCGGCCGCAACTTCCAATGGGTTCCCGCCGACTCTTCCACGGGCCGGAAGGTCGAACTGCGATTGCGCCTGGAGGATCCCGTGGGCGGCGTCACGGACAGCTCCTTTTCCATCAAGGTCATCCCCGCCTCCGACATGTTATGGAGCGAGGGCATCAAGCCCGCCTTGCCCTGGGACACTCTGCAGCAAGGGCGGACTTATACCTGGGAAGCCGGGGCTTCCGCGATGGCTTGGGCGCAGCAGGGCATCACCCTCATCGACGTGAAAGGCGCGGAATCCACCTCCTATCAGGGCGGCTCCCTCACCCTCCGGCCCGCCGAGCCCGGGATCCACGTAATGACCTTCGTCTTCGACGTGCAGGGAAAACCCTTGGAGGAGAGGGTGGAACTGCCGGTGCGACCCGATCTGGCCCCGGAGTTCGCGAGCGAAGTAGGCGTCCGGCGCATGCTCACAGGACAACTCGTGAGCTACCGCCCCGTGGCCATTGACGCCGAGGGCGATCCCGTTTCCATGCGGGCCGAATTCCAGGACGGGCCATGGGAATGGGACGGCGAGCGGTTGCTGATGACGCCGGAACTGCCCGGAACCTATTCCGCGCGCCTGGTGGCTTCCGATCCCGCCGGCCACTCCGCCGCCCAATGGGTGGCCTACAAGGTGGAACGCGCCGAACGGCCCACCGCCTGGTTCCTGGAGAACCGTATCCAGGGAGGCATCAGTACCTGGACCATCACCGCCGATTTCGGCACGGGCCGCATGGGCATATTCACCCCCCATCTGGATCGCATAGGGGTCAAGGGCGTGAGCGGCGCGCGCGCGTGGCCCTACCTCTTCTTCGGCGGCAACCTCATGGGCCGCGCCAATGAGAACCGGGGCCGCAGGCTGTGGGTCGACGCGGGCCTGACCTTGCGGATGCCGGACGACAAGGTGGCCACCGGCGGTTTCTTTGGACGGCTCCTGGGCGAATGGACCTTTCCGGGCGAGGCGCTGGGCAAGATCGAATTCGAAATGCAAGGCCACGTGAACCAGGCCATCGTGGTGGCGGACACGGCCAACCTTCAGGTCATCTACGGCGACGCCATTCTCCGGTTCGCCCAGGATTTCACCGAGACCATAGACGGGATCATCAGGGAAGCCACGGCCCGCGACAACATGATCCTGTATACACGCTTGGAAGCCTGGAGCCGGCTGGGGGCGGGCTTCTGGGGGGGGCCGGGCATATGGCGCGAGGAGATGCCGAACGCCCGCAAATACTTCCAACGCGTTGGAGCGGGCCTGCGCTACCAGGCTCGTTTGGGCGACGCCATTGCGGCCAACAGTCTGCGCGTGGGTTGGGGCGGCGGGGGAGCGGGCTGGAGCCTGTACTGGATCGGCCGCGTCTCCATCAATTCCCCGTTCTGACTCCAAGCATCGAATGGCAACCAGCGGGAATGATGGACTTCGTCGCGCCAGGCGCGGCGGGGATCATGGGCGCTTGCGGTACTCGTCGAGACTGATGACCTTGCCCTTCGCCTTCCGCTTCATCTCGCTCGCGCGCTCCAGCTTGTCCTTCTCATCTTTGGTCAAGGATCCCATGCCTGTGAGGGATATCTTCTTTAGGATCGGGTCGATGTCCACCATCACCTGGCCCAGCTCTTCTTCCGATTTCTTCGCCGCCTTCTGCATCCTTACCACCTTGCGGTTCTTCCACCGCGAATAAAACCGGACCCCGCGATCCTCGAACATGAAATACAGCCATGCGAACAACGCTCCGCCGAGATGCGCGATGTGCGCGATACGATCATTGGCCATGATGGAAAGCAGTTCGATCGCGCCGAAGATGATGACGGCGTAGCGCGCCTGGACCGGAAACAGGAACAGGATGAGGAACTGCTGGGTCGGAAAGAATTTCGCGAAGGCGAACATCAGGCCGAACAAGGCGCCTGAGGCGCCGATCACGGTGGTGGGGTTGTCGGTGATGGAATAGAATACCAGCGAGCAGAGCCCGGAGAAGATTCCCGTGCAAATGTAGAACCACCAGAATTTCCGCTCCCCCATCTGGTCGACCAGGGGCGTTCCGAACATCCACAGCAACAGCATGTTGATCAGGATGTGAAGGAAAGGCGGGGAGAAATCATGGACGAAAAGGTAGGTGGCGAGGCGCCATATCTCGCCGTTGTGCAGGGTGCGGTAAGGATCGAGGGCGAGCCAGGTATTGATGAACCGGCCCTTGGTCGCGAAGTCGGCCAAGAACAACGCGACGTTCACGATCAGGAGGATCCGGATCGCTCTCGGCAGCGTGCCCGTGGGTGTGAATCCGTATGCCATGGTTCCTATTTTCCGAATACTTCGCTATGAAATCGACACCCGGCTCAAGCCTTCTTAGGCCGGGATTTGGGTTTTTTCGACGCGGCGGCCTTTTGCGGCTTCCGCGGTTTGGACGCTGGAGGCGCGGCCACCGGTCGTTTGGGCGGATGCGGGGCGCCCAATTTGGCGATGAGCTTGGCTTCCACCGCGTGCGGCACGAATTCCGACACCGAGCCCCCCAGGGCGGCTATTTCACGGATCACGCTGGAGTTGAGGTAGGTGTATTGCTCGCTGGGCATCAGGTAGACCGTCTCGCATCCGGAATCGAGCTTTTTGTTCATCAAGGCCATCTGGAACTCGTATTCGAAATCGCTTACCGCGCGCAGTCCGCGGATTACGACTTTGGCGCCGAAGCCCCGCAGGCAATCCACCGTCAGTCCTTCGAACGAAGACACGTGCACGTTGCCCAGATGCGTCGTGCAATCCCGGATCAGCTCCAGCCTTTCGGCCAGGGTGAAAAGGGTGCTTTTCCGCACGTTTACGGCCACCACCACATGGACCTCCTCGAACAGTTGGGCGGCCCGGCTGAGGATGTCCAAATGGCCGTTAGTGATAGGATCAAACGTTCCCGGGTAGATGGCTTTTACCAATGCGGTCCCTTCCTGATCAACCACGAATTTCCTGGTTCCTGGATCAAACCTGGCCCCTGATCAAATATACTTCGTAAAAAAGGCCAAGCCCGATTCCCCGTACTTCTTGAGCCTGCCTGCCTGATTCAGCCAAGGGGGCGGGTTACGGACGGGAAACTGGACGATGCCGGTTCCGCTTTCCGAAAGGATTCCGGAAACCAGGTCCTTGAGGGCAGAGAAATCGTCAGCGAAGGGCGGGTCTGCGAAAACGAAATCGAAACTCCGGCCTTCATCCCGCATATGGCGGCAGAAGGTGACGGCGGCGGCTTTGACCGGGAGCGCCTTGGCGGCGTCGGGTCCCCTGCCCAGCACGCTCTCGCAATTCCCGCGCAGCAGGATCCAGGATTGGGGATGGTTCTCGACCAGGTGCGCCTCGCGCGCGCCTCGGCTCACGGCTTCCAGGCCCACCGCTCCGGATCCGGCGTAAAGGTCTACGAAGGAGGCGTCGAGAATCGATTCTCCCAGGGAACTGAACAGGGCTTCGCGGACTTTTCCGGAAGTGGGACGGATGACTTGCGCGCGCGTATCGGTGGACAGTTTCCTGCCTTTGTACCCGCCGCCGGTGATGATGACGCCCATGCGCGGAAACCGGGACCCGGAGGGTTCCGCTCAGGGCCCGACGTAGGCGGAGATATCCATCTCCGCGACGACCTTCTCATTGCCCTTGGCGTTGAGCGAGAATTTGATGAGGCCGAGGTCGGACTTTCCTTCGTGCAGATCGTTGATGAGATCCTGCATCTGCTGGAAGCTGCATTCCGCAACGACCTGATACACTCTTTTCTTGAGCGCGCCCGCTTGGGTGGCGCTGAGCAGTTTCGGTTCCTGAAGACGGACGCCCCGGGCTGTCGCCAGCGCCTTGAACTGTTTGAGCTGCGCGGCCAGTTTGGCTTTGAGGATGGAATGATCAGGAGGGCTGCCGATTTCGGACAGGGGATATTTGACAGAACCGAAGAAGGAGAATTCTTTCGCGCTTCCCTTGGCGCCCGCGGGGACGTTCATGCCCGGGCGGATGGACGCCCCGGCCAAGCCTTCCAGGCCTTGCTTGAACCGCTGGAGATCGGCGTCGGTTTCCGCGAGGCCGTGGATGTAGAAGTCGCCGGGGGGGGTGAAAATGAAATTGGCGAAGCCGATGTCGGGAGGCGTGATGGTTTTGATGTCCTTCAGGATGCGGTTGGACGCATAGTATTGGAATTCGATCTTTGCGGAAGCCACCATGTCGGCATAGGAGGGCGCCATCTGCCGGATGGCCGGATCCTCCTGGATGTCGCGCACCGTCTCTTCCACGGCATGCGCGGTGACGCGCTTTGGCTGGACTTGCGCTTCGTCCGGTGCGGGGACCGGTGGCGCCGGATCTTGGACCACGAGCGTTTCCTTTTCCGCGAACATGCCCCCGAACAGGGAAGGGAATTGCAGGACCGCAATGGCAATTACGGCCACGAGCGCCAGGCCGCCCAGAATTAGGAAGGTATTCCTATTGCGTCCCGCGGGTTCTTCGAGGATGAGGGGCAGCGCTTGGGGCTCAAGGGGCTTCAGCAGGTTTATCCTGATCATCAGCAGTCTCCCCGCCGCCGCAAAGCCAGGCCGACCGCGCCGGCGCATTGCGGGGCGGAAGGCTGGAAGACGGCGCTTTTTTCCGGGCCCAGGGCAAAGGTGATTTCCTTGAACGCGTCAAGATGCAGGACCTCGGTGGGAAGGTTGGCCTCGAGCATTTCCCGGAACTCGCTGTCCAGGGCCAGATCGCCGCATAGCACGATTTGCTCCACGCCGCCCCAGGCGTCATGGACGCGATCGAGGGACGATCGGATCTGGTTGACCATGCCCAACACGAGATCGGCCTTGACCTCGGCTCCCGAGTTCATGAACTTCGGATCCACCGTGACGCATTCGAAACCCACGAACAGGCCGTTTTGGGTGCGGATGCACTTGATTACGTTGGAATCGGCCTTGATGAGAAAGGTCTTGAGAGGCAGCTTTTCCGGGTAATTGGCCTCGAATACGTTCTGGGCCGCGAAAACGTCGATATCCAGTACGGCCAGGTTGCATCCGCTTTGTTCCATGATGCGCTTGAAACGCTCCACTTCACTCCGGCGGAAGGCGGCGACGAGGTAGATGCGGGCGGTTTCGTCCTGGTTCGACCCCAGGGCCTGGTAATCGAGCAGGTATTCCTCCAGAGGATGGATCAGGTACTGTTCCATCTCCCACTCGATGGCGTCGATGATATTGTCCTCGGCATGCGGGATTTCCACTTGGCGGATCACGGCGTTTTCGCCGGACATGGACGTGACGATATCGGCATCGGCATCGCCGACGTGCTTGGAAATGCTGTGCTGGACTTGTTCAACCAGATAGGCGTCATCATCCCAGCGGCTGGCGTCGAGGGGCTTGATGGCAACGGTGGAGATCTGATTCTCGGCCGGAAGGAATTCGACCAATTTCAGGTAGGAGCGGCTCAGCTCGAGAGCCACCACGCTTGAGTTTTTTTTGGCCATCACGTAATTATAATATTAAATAGGGTCCCAGCTTTTCCAGCTTTTTCTCCCCTATCCCTTTGACCTGCAACAGGTCCCGTAATTCCCGGAAGGGTCCATGAGATACCCGGTACTCGACAATCGCCAACGCTGTTTTTTCCCCAATGCCCTTGACACGGGTCAACTCGGCCGCAGGCGCCCGGTTCAGGTCCACCTTCCCCGTGAACGCGGACTTTGGCGTCGGCGGATGCGGAGCAAAACCGTGCTTGGAGATCGTGGAGAGGGTAAAGCCCGATTTCCGGGTTCCCTCGGAGGCTCCGTTCGGGGTCGGGATTAAGGAGATTTCGGCCGAGGAATCCCTGGGTTGGGAACCTGAATCCGGAGGCGAGGAGACTGCACTTAGAGTATCCACCGCGGTCAAAGCCGACTTAACGGTTTTTACGGTAGAAAAAGAGGAATCCTGAAAGGGGCCGAGACGCACTCCGGAAAGCCGCCAAGCCTTGAGTCCGGAGCCGACTGCCAATAGGCCCAAACTCATAGCCAAATAAGCCTTTTCGGCCCGCGTGAACATGAAAGGGAAGATAAGCCATTCACATTACGCAGAGTGTGCGCCCGGACACACCAGGGGATCCGGAGAACCTTTAGGTAAACTGATCGGAGACGGTAAACCGATCGGAGACCGAATCTCCGATCAATTCCAGGACCGGTGATCGCACTATTTCGGGGGAACGTCGTCGATTTCGGCCTTAGCGTGTTCCTTGTTATCCTCTAAGCGATCCTTGTGGGTGCCATGGGCCTTTTTGTCCCGCTTCAACCCCTCTTTGGAGGCAGTGACGGACCGCTTGTCGGCGGCAATTTCGGCCTTGTCATCGCGGACGGCCTGATCCTTCGCGTTGACATCGTGCTTATCCATGGCCACGGCGGCGCTGTCCTTGATGATTTCCACCGTCCCCGCCGCATTCTTCTGATCGCGTTTCAATTCAGCCCGGGAATCGCCTAAGCTGTCTTTCTCGATAGCGAGTTGTTTCTTGTCCGTTTTGAGCTTCTGCTTGTCGGCTTTGGTCTCAGCCTTGGCGGCCTTGATGGCGCGCTTATCCTGTTCGATTTGGGCGCTGTCGCTGCGGACCTGGGCGGCGCTTTTTTCCACCGCGGCCGCGGCCTGGACCGGCGCGGGTTTGGCGCCGTCGGCGGCGCACACGGACATGGCGGACATGGACAAAGCCGCGACGAGCGCGGTGGCGAATGAATATTGGTGTCTCATCATAACCCCTTGTTTGTATTCGTCTTCAAATTACGCTCTGGGAAAGCGGACGCAAGAAAATTCCGCGGGGCCGATTTGTCCAACGGGCTCAAGATCGGGCGAAATCCAGCAACAATCGGTAATCGCGGGCATCGGCGGAGCGCAACGCTTCCAGGTAGCGCTTGCGGTTAGCCGCGGAGGAAGAAGCCGAGGTGCCGCCCCAGGTGAAACGCTGCTTGCCGTAGAGCCTGACGATCAGCACATCGGCCATCAATCGCGCATGCCTGCCGCTACCGCGATCGAAGGCGCGGATTCCCGAAAGCCGGTGGAAAAAACGGATACAGGCCTCGTCGGGCGGATAGACCCCGGCCTTGGCCCAATAGGCCACGTTCCCGCAGAGCGTGACAAGGAGGGAAGGGATTTCCGACGCAGGCGCGCCTCTTCCCGAATCGCTTATGCGCAAAATCCCGGCCGACTTCCACACGTGGCCGAACATCCGCATGTGCAACTGCAGCATCCATTTCCCTTCCAGCGGATCGAGGCGCTTACGGGTGAAGGCCCAAGCCTCGGCTTCGGCGATGTTCTCGCGTTCCCACCGTTCCAGATCCCCACGGGTGGCAAGATGGGACAACCGTAACCCGTCGGTTTCCCCGGCCGTCAAAGGTTCGGTGGCCGCTTCCGGATCGGAGAGGGTAACCCCTGAGCCCATGCCGGCTTCGGCGAAAGCGGCCTTGGCCTGATCCCGAAGAGCCTGTTCCAGGGAGCCCGCTCTCGGAATGAGAGCATATACCAGGGTGCACCCCATGGCTTCTGCCGCCCGCTCGAGTACCTTCATGGTAATGGCTCCCTCGACTTCGTTCTTCTCCATTTCGACTACTCGCGGGGGTTTGACCCCGAGCTGCTTTGCCAACTGGACGCCGGAAATGCCTAATCCCGTGCGAATGGCGCGCAACCACCCCTTGATCGGACGAGGGGATTGGCCCAACGGGGCCAATTTCGCCAGTGCGGTTTCAAGTTGTTCTCGGACCAGGTGGCGATTCGCAAATACCAACAATCACCTCCGTCTTAATTAATCCTATTAAATATTAAGGAACATCTTAATATAATACCATTTAAATTAAGAGCCATAAATCAATTTTCCCAACCAAAACGACCATTTCCGACAAATCGGGTCGATTTTTAGCATGACATACATTAATCACAAACGTGGAAGAAGTTTTAAATCAGCCACTCCGAATGCAGGGTTGGCGATACCTTATCCAAAATCGTCAAAGCGAGGGGCTTTTCCATGACGAACTTCCCTGTATTGCGCGTCACCGCCATAATGCTCTTCGTATCATCCGTAACCACCGGATTGTACGCCCAGCCCACGGCCGAATGTAGCCTCCGAGGCGCGGATACTACGCTGGCTACCGGCGTCACGGTGAAAAAGTGTCTGGATCTGGACGCCTTGAACGGTAAATCGGTTCAAATCCCGTCCAACGTCACGCGCATCGACAACTCCGGATTCTCGCTCTGCGAAAGCTCGGAGCAATCCGGCGGACAGGCCGACATCGTTTACGTCATGGACCAGTCCGGAAGCATGAATATCCAATATGTCTGGATTTCCGCGGACTTGCGGGACACGGTCTATCTGGCAACCCTGGGTGGATGCACCAGCCTCAACAACGCCGATGCCAACGGATTCGGCACCATCACCTTGCCCAATGACGCGGGCGTGCGCCAGGTCACGCGCCTTAATCCCGCCAAGACCACGGCGGGCTGCAACTCCTTCTCGGGCGACCCTTATAATCAGCGCGGCATCGCCTTCAAATCCGCCATCGACTACCAGGCCGCCCGCGCGCCCAAGTCCACCGCCGGATACATGGGTTTCGCGCAGACCGTCCTTGGCCAGGTACGGCCTCTGATTCTGGATGTACCCGCCAACGTCAACCGCCTGAAAGCTGCCATCGTGCCCCGGTTCGACAACGCGACCAATTACTGGGCGCCCCTGGACACGTCCAAGAAATGGCTGCTCACGCCCGCCATCACGCCTAACCCTACCAAGGCCGTGATCTTCCTCTCCGACGGATTGCCGACCAGTCCGAACAACAATCCCGACGCCTACCTGGACGTGCTCAGCCCCACCTATCCCGGCATGCCCGGCGTCATGCCCCCCGTCTACGGCATCTTCATGGGCCGCCC
>JBDSIO010000184.1:0-6200 GCA_039917895.1 Fibrobacteria bacterium
CTCAAAATCAAGGCCTTGCAGTTCCTGGGCCAGTACTGGTATGCCCGAGGCCAACAGGACCTGGCGGTCGCCCTCCTCAAAGCGGGTCTGGCCATCAAGGAAGGCCGCGATTTCGGGCCGTCCGACCTCGCCGAATTTTACCACCTCCACCAGGCCGCACCGGAGGCTTTCAAGCCTTAGTAAGATGCCTTTGTAAGCCCTTAGTTGCACTGGCCCGGGCAGGGTACGACCTCGCCCATTATTACCGCCTCACTGAACGCCCTCCACGATTTTTTTGGAAACTTTGGGATGGTTGCGGGGGATTTGAGCCGGATTGTCGCATTGTCACCCCGCAGTTCGATTAAAAGTTAAAGTGACTTGCCAAGTCTGTCGATGATCCGGATATGAACCAATGGGGTATTATGACTTCCTAGATGTCCAACATCGAAGAAAACAAGCAGGTACGATATGATGACCAACGACATAGTAAACAAGATCGCGCAACTGGTGGCGCAACGGGAACTGAGCCTCAACCCCACGGAAAACCGGGAGCTCAAGACCAGAAAAGGCATATCCGCGCCCAAGGACATCGTCAGCCTGACCTCCGCTGCCAAAAGCTTCGCGGGTACGGCGGCGAACGTCTCGGAGTACGAGAAGGAACAATACATGAAGGTTGAGCGGCTAAAGGCCCTCGTCGGCGGGGGCAGCTATAAAGTGGATGATGCGGTGGTATCCTCCATAGCGGAACGGATCGCCAACACCCTGGTTTGACCCGCGCACCACCCTTCGCCAGCCTGTACCAAGCCAGGTAGCTGCCGAAAGGATATTGCAACGCTATCGGAGCGATTTCGGCACACTATCAGAGCGATATCGTTACGATACCCAAAGTGCCGATTCCCAATCGAAATCGGGCTGCAAGCCGGGGTTGCATCCCGCAGGTCGGAAATCCTATAATCCGGATACCCGCGCAACGGACTGCCTTTCAAAAAAGTCCACGCAAACGCCTCCTCCCGGGAGGCGTTTTTATTCCGGAACTTTAATTTGGTACTTTTCCCGAGCATGATACCCGTGTTGCCACCGACGCTGGATAACCTGCGTTGCGCGGCCGAGGCGCTCGCTGCCGGACTCCTGGTTTCCTTTCCCACCGAAACCGTATATGGCCTCGGCGCTAAGGCGTTCGACCCCATAGCGCTATCCCGGATCTTCGAGGCCAAAAGGCGCCCCTTCTTCGATCCCCTCATCATCCACGTGGCGGAAAGGTCCGACCTGGCCGAACTGTGCTCGGGACGCAATGCCAGAGCGGAAAAGCTCATGGATCGGTTCTGGCCCGGGCCTTTGACCCTGGTTATGGCCAAGTCCGCCAAAGTTCCGGACCTGGCGACGTCCGGCCTGCCCACCGTGGCCGTGCGCATGCCTTCGCATCCGGTGGCCCTGGCCCTCATCCGCGCCGCTGGCTTCCCTTTGGCCGCGCCCAGCGCCAATCCCTTCGGACGCCTGAGCCCCACGGAAGCCCAGCACGTGCGCGACCAATTCCAGGACGGGATTGAGCTCATCCTGGACGGCGGCCCCTGCGCCGTGGGAGTGGAATCGACCATACTTTCGGTGGCCGGGGAAACGCCCATGTTACTGCGGGCCGGCGGCATCTCCAAGGAGGAGCTTGAGGCAGTGGTCGGGCCCATCGGGATATCCGGCATGGACCCGGAACGACCCGATCGGCCCCTGGCGCCCGGTCAGTTGCCCGGCCATTACGCGCCCCGGACCCGCCTGCGGTTGTTGCAACAGCCGGTGGTCCGCGACGCGGCCGGGCGGCCGGCGCACGGATCGGGCCTAAAGGTGGCGGCGGTGATGCAAAAATCCGGGATGCGCCTGGGGTGGCTGGGATTCCGAGACGACCTTTCCGGCCGCCCCCTCTCGGCAAATATACTCCCCGCGGGACCCTTCGCCGCCACCGAGGTGCTTTCCCCCAGCGGAGACATGCGCGAAGCCGCCTCCCGGCTTTTCGCCTGCCTGCACCGGCTGGATCGCGAGGGCCTGGACCTGATCCTGGCCGAACCCGTCCCGGAAACCGGCCTCGGCGCGGCCATCATGGATCGGCTGCGCAAGGCGGCCGCCGGTTCAGCGGAAGGATTGTGACCACAAGCCACCGGGCGTTCAACGACCTCGATTTCCGATCGATGTCGATCCATTTCCTGAACATCCTCGTGCCGTTGGTCTTCACGACCATCCTGGCCTCGGCGATTTGGGCCTCGGACCGGCCGCTCGCCCACATCGCCCCCTTCGTGCTGCTTTTCGGCAGCAACCTCGCCATCTCGTCCCTGCAGAAACGCGAACGCTACCGGAATAGGACCGGCCTCACCGCACTGCGGTTCTGCCTCTCCTTTCCGCTGGTATGCTGGTTCGCGTGGCTTTCCCACGGCACACCGTTCGTCTGCCTTTTCTTCCTCCCCCACTGCTTCGCGATCGGATTCTCCTTCCTCATGCCTTGGCGGCTGGCGGGCCTGATCCTTTGGAACGCGGCCGGAATCACATTCATGTGGTTTTTGCAGAAAGAACCGCCGGGACCTTTCATCCTGGGCACCTTCCTATTCATCAGCTGGATCGCCGCCTCCGGGGCCTGGATCCTGGAGCGGAACCTGATCCTGATCCGAAAGCTTCCGGAAGCGGATCGGGAGAAGTGGGGCCGCGCCATAGGCAACCAGGCCATCATCGGCTTCCTCGTCCTTATCGCCGGTGTCGCCCTCACGGTGTTCCTGGTGCGGAACAAGATGGCGCATGCCCGACAGGAATCCCTAGCGCGCCTGCGATCCCAGGCCGAGACCGGGATCCGGAACCTCGATCTCCGCCTTTCGGCCCAGCGCAGCATGCTCGAAGCGGTATCGGCGTTCTTCGAAAGTTCGAAGCGGATGGAGAACGCGGAGTTCGAAATCTTCGCGAACCGGCTACTCGCGGGCCATCCATCCATCAAAACCTTCCACTGGATTCCCAAGGTAACCGCGGAGGAGCGGACACGTTTCGAAGCCGAAGTATCCGCCGAAACCGGAATGCGGTACCGCATTACGCAACCGGAATCGGGATCCATGGCGGCCGCATCCCCTCGGCCCGAATATTTTCCCATCCGGTACGCGGTTCCGTTCGAGGCCAACCGGATCGTTTGGGGCATGGATGTGGGTTTCGCGCCGGAACGCCGCGTCTGCATCGACAGCACCTTCAAAAGGAACGCCTATACCCTCTGCCGGCCCTTCAAACCCGCCACCAAACCCATGTCCGGTTGGAACGCGGTCGCGTGCATGCCGGTCAGGAAAACCGGAGTCACGGGGATTGTCACCGCGCTCATCGACCTTGAGGGCATGATCAACAATACCATTGTGGATCCTCTACCTCGCGGCTTCACCGTTGGCGTGGCTTGCCGTTGGGACCAAGCTTGGATCCCAGTGATGGGAGCCGAACCGCCAAGCGGCTCCTTGGTGCTCCAGCAATTCACCGGGCCCGTAGGCGGCGCCGGATTCCGCATCCGCGTCGGCATCCCCCCTCCAATGTTGGATGGGGCCTTCGGCGCCATCGACGCGGTCCTGCTGCTGCTGGGCTTCGCGACTTCCGTCCTCCTCGCCTATTTCCTATTCCATGCCAGCCGTTCCAGCTTGCCTCTGGAGATCAAGGTGTTGGAAAGGACGCGTGAGCTGCAAAGCGTGGTCGTGCGCGCCGAGGAATCCAACCAGGCCAAGAGCCGGTTCCTGGCCCAGATGAGCCATGAGATCCGCACCCCGTTGAACGGGGTTCTGGGCATGTCCGATGCCATGCTGCATTCTGACATCTCCCCGGATTCCCGGGAACGCATCGAACTGATCAAGGCCAGCGGCATGAGCCTCCTCACCATTCTCAACGACATCCTGGACGTGTCCAAAATCGAATCCGGCAAGATGCGCCTAGAGCTGAAGCCCTTCCGGTTGAACGCCCTGATCGCGGAAATCGTCGGCATCATGCGGTTCGACGCTGACGGACGCGGCGTGACGCTGGAAGCGCAAAGCGAGACACCCGTACCCGACTGGGTCCTGGGCGATCCGCTCCGAGTGCGCCAAATCGTGATGAACTTGCTCAGTAACGCGCTCAAGTTCACGCCCGAGGGGACCGTAACCCTGATATCCTCCTATGCCGACCCGGATCAATTGCGGGTCCGCATTCTGGACTCCGGCATCGGCATCGCGCCGGAAAAGCTCCTGCAGCTGTTCCAACCCTTCGAGCAGGCCGACTCCTCGACTACGCGCAAATTCGGGGGGACGGGCCTGGGACTCGTGATCTCACTGCAATTGGCCAGGATGATGGGCGGGGACATTAAGGTGCAATCCAGGGAAAAGGTGGGCTCGGAATTCACCCTGGCCCTGACCCTGCCCCGGGCCACGAGACCGGTCGACATGGGCAGTGAAGCAGGCGGGCACTTGCGCAAAGGCGGGCGCCTGCTGCTGGCCGAGGACAACATCGTTAACGTCCGGGTCGCCAAGGCCCTGTTGGCGGAATATTTCGAGGCCATCGATGTGGCGGGCACGGGGAAGGAAGCATTGCGGTTGCTCGCCGGGGCCGACTATGAAATGATCCTGATGGATCTGCAGATGCCGGAGATGGACGGCATGGAGGCGACACGCGAGATCCGCAAACGCCCGGAATGGTCGGACCTTCCCATTATAGCCCTATCGGCGAACGTCTTCGCCTCGGATCGCAAGAACTGCCTGGAGGCGGGCATGCAGGACTTCCTGGAAAAGCCCATCACCAAGGCCGCACTGCACCGGGTGCTCGCCCAATACTTGGGTCCCGCTTGAACAATGAATAAATCCAAAGCTGCATGCGATCATGCTGGCTGAGTGGATGAGCATAGAATTCGCTGACTTTTCAGCCTTAACAAGAACGTGAAAAATCCCGACTCTCAAGTTGGAAAGTTCGCACGTCAAAGACATTTGGCGGTCGGGAAAACCTCTAATACCCCTGGGCGGAACCCACCCAGAATTCCAGGGTGTCCTTGATGGCCAGGATCTTTTTCTTGCCCAGGGTCAGATCCGCCTCGTAGCGGATGCGGTTTTCCCCTCGCTTCAGCTTGACGCCGGGGTTAAGGATAATCGAACCTTTTTCGCCCGAGCCCAACTTGGCGAGGGAGGACGGTTCCATGAGGTTTGTGTTTGCTTTCAAGGTGTCTGTCCCGGCGAGGATGTCATAATCGGAAAACATTTGCTCCCCCGACAATAGGGAATTGCAACCGGCACAGTCCTGACCCCCGCTTGCGCCTGCACTGCTTCCGGAAAGATACACGAACAAGCCGGATTCTCCGGTCGCCAAAGTGTCCACCCGGATGAAGGTATCGGAGGGACGCGCCCGTTGAAACAGCCCGAGTCGGAATTCCTTTCTGGCGCATTCGCGCATATTACATTCCTCCGAACTCCCACAGGCGAGGATCGCCAAGAGAAGAAAAGGCAGCATTCCGGATGTTTTGCTCGGCATTTTGATCCCTTGATCCTTATCAGGTCACTTCGGTTCCGAAGGGTTAAGGTAGTCAGGTCCGCCACCCCATACAACCAGTTCTTTTAGCACAAATAATTATTGACGGAACGGTGCGGGGTTGCAAAGTACCAGCGGACGGTCGTTTCGCGTTCCACATCTTTATATCCGTGGAACTCGCAGCCATTGTCGGCTGTGAGCGATTTTATCCCGAACTCCCATATCAACGGGATGAGAACTCGATTCACTTCTTCCATGGTCTTGTTCATCAGTTTTCGTACGATTGAATACCGTGTTTTCCGATCGACCAAGGTCAATGCGCAATACTTCGTGACCTTTCCAAGCACCAGATCGATTTCAAAATGCCCATAGGTCAGCCGTTGCTCGGATTCCTTCGGTCGTGTTGAGATGTGGCGTTTTCCGGCCAATTTCCCGCGACTATCTTTGGATCGGTAAGCCTTCCGTCGACGCTTTCTAGCCTGCCTTAGATGCCTATAAAGTTCGCCTCCTTCCTTCCGGTCCTTCTTGATCCAGCGGTATATAGTCTTGGCAGCAATAGCGGTTCCTTGGGAATTCTTCAGCCAGCCCGAGACCTGTTCTGGCGCCCACTCTACCCCGATTTTGGAGAAAACCAAGGCACGAGTTTCGTTGGAAAATTGGCTTTTCCGCCGGACACGTCGCAATCGGGCTCGGCTTTGTTCGTGAGCCACCGGTGCGGTCCAATAGCCGTTCGCTCGTAG
>JBDSIO010000185.1:0-23512 GCA_039917895.1 Fibrobacteria bacterium
GGCCGGTAACGACGGCTGCGGTGACGGCCGCGGCGCTCGCCATCGTTTTGCTCGGCGGTTGTGCCAAGGAAGAGCCGGGAATCGTGAACGCGGAATCTTATTCGACTACGGCCACTCAAAGTCCAAAGGCATCTATGAAAAATTCCTTAAGGACACGGTCGTCCCTCTCATCCCCGATAGCGGACTCGTTGTGATTCATGGGTATACGGATATCATCGGGGAAGAAGCCTACAATCGGAAGCCTTCCGATGAACGGTTGCAGGATACCCGGACCACCATTGAGGGCGCGATTGCGGATGCCGGAAAACACGGGATTACGTTTGAAACCTTCGGGTTCGGCGAAACCCTCAAGAACGCACCGTTCGATAACGATTTCCCCGAGGAGCGCTTCTATAACCGATGCGTGCTCATCGATATCGTCCCCAAGTAACCGGTGGGCTAATCCCCCAAGCAAGAAACGCCCCTTCATTTACGGATTGATCAAAAAAAGCCTCCCATTTCTGGGAGGCTTTATGGAGCGGGTTAAGAGACTCGAACCCTCGACCTTCTCCTTGGCAAGGAGATGCTCTACCAACTGAGCTAAACCCGCTGGATTTCAGGAGTTGCGACGACCTTTGGTGCGGCCGTAATTCCCTGAAAGCGGGTATTATTTTAGAAAAACGCCTTTCCGCCGTCAAGGCAAGGAAAGCATCTTCTTCAAATCCGCTTCGGAAATGACCGCAACCCCGAGTTTATTGGCTTTTTCCAATTTGGAGCCGGCGGCGTCTCCCGCCAGGACGAAGGAGGTTTTCTTGCTTACCGATTCGGTGGTTTTGCCGCCTGCGCGTTCGATGATGTCCTTGGCCTCTTCGCGGGACCAGGTAGGCAAGGTACCCGTCAGGACCAAGGTTTTACCCGCCAATTCATCGGAGCCCTCCACGCCCTGGTATTCCAGACTGACCCCTGCTTCGGCCAGCCTGGCGATGAGCGCTTCGGTGGCAGGGCTGCGGAAGAACTTGAAAATGCTTTCGGCCATGCGGTCGCCGATTTCATGGATGCCTACCAGGTCTTCCAGGGACGCGGCCCGGAGGGCTTCCAGGGTCTTGAAATGCCGGGCCAGCAGGGTGGCGCTGGTCTTGCCGATGAAACGGATGCCGAACCCGTGCAACAACCTGTCCAAGCCCCGGGCCTTGCTGTCCTGGATGGATTGCACGACGTTGGCCGCGGATTTTTCCGCCATGCGATCCAGGTTCTCCAACTGATCCTGGGTCAGAAAGTAGAGATCGGCCACCGTCTTGATGAGGCCTTCCTTGAGCAACGATTCCACCAGGGCGGGTCCCACGTTTTCGATATTCATGGCCGGACGGCCCGCGAAATGCAGGATGGAACGGGTCACCTGGGCCGGGCATTGCAGGTTGTCGCAGCGCAGGGCCACCATGTCCTCGGCCTTGGACAACTCGGAGCCGCACACCGGGCAGTCGGCAGGCGGTTCGATGGCTTGCGAGTCCTTGGGCCGCTTGGCCTCGACCACGGAGACCACCTTGGGAATGATTTCACCGCCCTTTTCCACGATGACATGATCCTTGATGCGCAGGCCCAGGCGGCCGATCTCATCGAAGTTGTGGAGGGTGGCGCGTTTGACCAAGGTGCCGCCGAGCAGGATAGGCTTCAGGTGGGCCACCGGGGTAACCGCCCCGGTACGTCCCACCTGGTAGGATACCGACTCCAGCACGGTCTCGACCGCCTCGGTCTTGTACTTATAGGCGATGACCCACTTGGGGCTCTTGGAGGTACGCCCCAACAGGACCTGCTGGCGCAGGTCATTGACCTTCACCACCGCCCCGTCGATGTTGTAGGGGAGATCGTCGCGGATCTTGAGCCATTCCGCGCACACGGCCATGATCCCGTCCACGGTGTTCACCTTGGCCCGGTTGTCGTTCACGGGGAATCCCGCCTTGCACAGGGCCTCCAGGTTGCCCCAGTGGGTGCCTTCCGCCTTGTCGGTGAGGATAGCGTATGCGAAGAAGTCCAGCTTGCGGAGGGCGCTTTCCGCCGGGTCCTTGAGCTTGAGGCTGCCCGCCGCCGTATTGCGCGGGTTCTGCTGTTCCTTGCCGTAGGTGATCAGGGAATATTCGTTGAAGGTCTTGAAGCTGGCCCGGGTCATGTAGATTTCGCCGCGCACTTCCAGACGTCCGCCCGGAAAGAAAGCGGGCAGCTTGGCCGGGATGGAGTTGATATTGCGGACGTTCAGGGTCACCTCGTCACCGACCGTTCCATCCCCGCGGGTCACGGCAAACGCCAGTTTGCGATCCTCATAGACCAGGCTCATGGCTACGCCGTCGATCTTCAATTCCACCACGTATTCCAGATCCTCGGGATCGATTTTGTCAGTGACCTGGCGGTTCCAGTCGGCCAGTTCCGCTTCGGAATAGGTGTTCTGGATGCTGAGCATGGGAAAGCGGTGTTCGATTTTCCGGAACCCGGCGGTGAGATCGCTGCCCACCTGCAGGGTGGGGGAGGCATCCTGGGCGAATTCCGGGTGCTCGGATTCGATTGCCTCGAGCTCTTTGTGAAGGCGATCGTATTCTTCGTCGGCCATGGGCGAACGGCCCAGCCGGTAGTATTGATCATTGGCGTCGGCGAGAACGGCCCGCAGGTCTTGGATTTTCTTCTGGGCTTGCTTTTTCAACATCGAGACACCGGTTCCGGTTTGCTGGGGTGAATGGGAAAATTACTATTTTGGAGTCACTTCGGAAGCATAGAGGACGGGCGCGATGACTCTTTTGGACCTGGTCGGCAATACTCCCCTGGTGGAGATAAAGCGCATCAATCCCAATCCCGCCGTAACGATTTACGCCAAACTGGAGGGCAACAATCCCGGCGGATCCGTGAAGGACCGGCCGGCGAAATCCATGATCCTCAAGGCCCTGCAGCGGGGTACCCTAAAGCCCGGCATGAAGCTGATCGAACCGACCAGCGGCAATACCGGCATCGCCCTGGCCATGATCGCGGCGGTCTCCGGTTTCGAAATGCATCTGGTGATGCCCGAAAGCGCCACGGCCGAGAGGGTCAAGACCATGCGCGCCTACGGGGCCGTAGTGCATCTGACCCCGGCGGAACAAGGCATGGAAGGCACCATCGATTATGCCCATGCCAAGGTCGCTCAAGGCGGCTTCCACATGCTGGATCAGTTCTCCAACCCGGACAATCCATTGGCGCATTACGAAACCACGGGCCCGGAAATCTGGAAGGACACGGCCGGCAAGATCACGCATTTCGTTTCCAGCATGGGGACGACGGGAACCATCATGGGCGTGTCGCGCTACCTGAAGGAGAAGAACCCGGATGTGCGCATCATCGGCGCCCAGCCCACGGACGGATCCAGCATTCCCGGCATCCGCCGCTGGCCGGTGGAATATCTGCCGAAAATCTACGATAAGAGCCGCGTAGACGAGATCCTGGACGTGAGCCAGGCCAACGCGGAATTCTGGACCCGCGAACTGTCCCACAAGGAGGGGGTGTTCGCGGGGATATCCTCCGGAGGCGCGGTCTATTGCGCCTTGGAACTGGCCAAGAAGCTGAAGTCCGGCGTTATCGTCGCCATCATTTGCGACCGTGGTGATCGCTACCTGTCGGGCTCCGTTTTCACCTGATTGGCCGAACCCTTATGCGGCTTAAAAGCGGCTTAAACGCGGATTAAAGATGCTCGTTCGGCCGCGCCGGTCCGCCCGGAGGCGCAAAATCCCTGGGCGCGGAAGTATCCGGTCCGGCGATTCCTCCCTCGTTGAGATGGTTCCCCGGCCAGCCGAAAAACCGTTTCATCACCAGCTCCCGGTACTTGGCCACCTGTTCCGTCATGTTGATGTGTACGGTTTCGTTGATGGCGTAGGGGACCATAATGTCTCCGACCCAAGTGCTGATATAGGCGTCCGCCACCAATTTGAATTCCGCGTCGGTCCGGGACCAGATGCCCGCCGGCAGCCGCTTCAGGATGGCGTTGGGCAGATCGAGCGTGGTCGAGACCACTTGGGAATCCTTCGCGGCAATCATCCGCCTTTCGGGATTCCAACCCGTCAGCAAAGTGTCGGACTCATAGAGCAGGGCATAGCGCATGCGGTTGAGGGTGACCTCGCGGGCATTGGGGTTGGTGACGATGACATCCATGCGCCAGTGGGACGCGCTGCCGTCCAGGCCGGAAAAAGCGAGCGTCTGGAAGCGGTATTTGCAGGCTTTTACTTCGCGGCCGGGATGCAGCGAACAGGCGCCGAAAAGCGCCACGGCGGCCAGGAAATAGTATCGGTTGACATTGCGACCCATGGCGAATAACATAGTCAAATCGAAGGTTCCAAGAATCTGGAACCCGGTTCCGCGATACCGGAACCCAGGGTCGGCGCCCACGGCCTTCCACCACCGACCAGCTGACGGAGCCGGGTTTTGACCTCCAGGGAATTCCACCTCAATGCCGATTTCGACGCAAGCCTACGCGGCGCGAAGTCCCTTCTGGAAACGTCCGATCCGACCTATCTGCATGAAATGGCCTGGCATTTCCTGTTTGCGGCGGCCGAAACCGATAGCCTAATCGTGCATCGGCCACTGCCCCCGGATTTCCTGGTCTACCTCGCGGGAAGGGGCCTGGGATTACCGCGCATCGTACTGCATCCGGAATTCACCCCCGGTTCCCGCTTTTGCCCTTTCGGTTGGACCCCTCAAACCGAGGCTTTGTCGCTCCGCTATGCGCAACCGGACGCGCATCCGGATCTCCGCATCGTCCAGGTCGCCAACTCCCGGGCGTTCAACCTGGAGGTGGAGCGGGGTTGGGGTGAAGCATGGGGTGAAGCAAGGGGTCAAAGTAAGGGTAAAAGGGCCGAGAGGGAACCTCCCGGTTACCTGTTCGGCGCCCTCGCGGATCTGGAAAACTTTCTGGCCGCGCGCTCCGAACCCTTGGGCTGGGTGATCAAGGGCGATCATGGCCATGCGGGAACCGGCAACCGCCGGGTTCCCTCCGGAGCCTTGGCCGAAGCGGATCGGGCGCCACTGGCCGCCTTGTTCCGGGACCACGGACGCGTAGTCGCCGAACCCTGGCATGATCGTTTGCTGGACATGTCGGTGCAATTCCGGGTGGGTAAGGGCGGGGCTATCAGCGGGTTCCGCGGCCATGTGCTCCTGAACTCCCGCGACGGGGCTTTCCTGGGCGTGAAAATCCTGCCCGGATTGCGGCCGCCGGAACCGTGGGACGAAGTTCTGGAGGCCTCCGCAGGCGAATTGGGGCGGGTCTTGGACGACTTGGGCTACTTCGGTCCCGTTAGCGCGGACGCGTATGTCCGGAATTCACCCCAAGGCCCCCGGCTTCGACCCGTGGTCGACATCAATGCCCGCCTCTCCATGGCGCTGCCGGCGCATGGCCTGGCTGATCGCTTGCCCGGCAAGAGCCTGTTATGGATGTGGTCCAAGCCCCGCAAGCTCAACCTCCCCGCGCCATTTACGGGATACTCCGATTTCGAAGCCCGGCTGGGAGCGCATGCCTTCGACCCGGACACGCGCAATGGTATCCTGGCGGTTTCCCCCTTGTCGATTCCGGGGAGCGGCATCCGGCCCAAAAGGGTCGGGTTCCTGTTCAGCGCCGACGACGAAGCCGGTCTCGCTCGCCTGCAGACCGCGTTCGCCAAGGCCCTGGGACGCTCCTGATGCATCTGATCGTGATCGCGGGCCCCACGGCCACGGGCAAAACCGCCATGGCTGCCGAACTGGCCCACCGACTGGAAACCGAGCTGATTTCGGCGGACTCGCGCCAGGTCTACCGCGGCCTTGACCTCGGCACCGGAAAAGATCTGGAGGAATACCGAAAATTCACTCCCGCGGTGAAATACCACCTCATCGACATCGTCGAACCCGAGGCCGGTTTCAGTTTGTACCAATATCAGCAAGCCTGCTACCAGGTCCTCGCGGCGAAATCGGGAAATGCCGGGTCTTCCGGTGCGGCCGAAAATGCGCCGATGGCGGCCGAGGTTCGACGATCCGGTAAAAACGGGGGGAGACATGGTAACCCTGACGTGATGGTGATGGCCGGCGGCACCGGCTTGTATATAGAAGCGGTGCTGCGTCGGTACCGCATCGCCAATGTTCCCGAGGATGCCGACCTGCGCGCCCGCCTGACCGGCCGCGCCCGCGAGGACCTGGAAGCTGAACTGCGCGCCAAGGATCCCAGCCTGGCTGCCCGTGCGGATCTCAGCAGCGCGAAACGCATCATCCGCGCCCTGGAAGTGTGGCATGCGGCACATGCGGGGACCATCGAACACAGCCCGCCGCCTCCGGTGGACTTCACCTTTTCGGTTTTCGGAACGCGCTTGGACCGGACCGGATTGCGGGCGCGCATCGACGCGAGGCTGGAGGCCCGCTTGCAGGCGGGAATGGTGGAAGAAGTCGAGAGTCTGCTCGCGCGGGGAGTGACCCGGGAGCGCATGCAGGTATTGGGAATGGAATACCGCGAAATCTCGGACCATCTGGCGGGACTGAAAAACCGCGATCAAATGGTGGCCGACTTGCGCCACGAGATCCATATGCTGGCCAAACGCCAGGAAACCTGGTTCCGCGGGATGGAGCGCCGCGGCGTTCCGGTCCGATGGCTGGAACCGGGGCAGGACGCGGCCGCGATCCAGGTAATTTGGGAACAGGAGAGAGGCGAAAATGGCTGAACCACCCGGAAACGCCGGCGGCAGGGAAAATGCGGATACATCCGGCCGGCAGAGGGAATTCGCCGCGGCAATCATAGTGAACGGAGCGGGAGAATTGCTGTTGTTGCGCCGTTCCCCGGCCACCTTGCGCTGGCCCGGCAAATGGGGCCTTGCCGGCGGAGGGGTGGAGGCGGGGGAGACCCCGGAACAGGCCCTGGTCCGCGAACTCCGCGAGGAACTCGGAAGCGACATCCGCTTGCGCAATCTGCGAGGTCCGGATCGCCTGGCCGCCATCGGCGGATATGGCGGCTTCATCCACCTCTGGCATCAGCTCTGGCTGGGCGGGAACATCGTACTGAGCTTGGAGCATACCGGGTTTGTCTGGGTGGATCCTTCGGGCTACGCAAAGCTCGATGTGATGCCAGGCGTCGACGAGGATTTGACCCATTTCGGGATCTGGCCCGGACGCGCTGGACGCGCTTGACATGACGGTTATGGCTGAAGGGCCGGACGCGACCGATGTGCCGGACGTGGAGAATGGCCCCGTTGACTATATTATCGATACTGGAAGGGACGACATGAACAGCTTTCGCAAGTCGCGGGAAACGCGCGCATTGGACCGTTCCGGTGGGGCGGTTCCCCACATCCTCCGCCTGGCTCTGGCCTGCGCCTCGCTTAGCCTCATCCATTGCGAACGCACCGCCGTTTTCAATCCCATTCCCATGGAATCGGCGAAATTCCGGGTGTATCATCTTGGCACCTATTCGAGCAAATTGGATGAAGAGAAGGAAATCGAAGGGACCATATTCCAGACGACGCTTAGCTTTGAATTGGAACGGAAAGAGCCCGGTTGGATCCTGCGCCGCAAACTCGATACCTTGATGGCCCGGGGCTATCACAAGTTTTCCATGCCGAACGAACTCGAGAAGAAAATCGATTTGGGACTCACCATGGATTCGGCCATGAACCCGGTGGGATTCACCGGATACGATTCCCTGCACGCCATCCTGGGACGCATTCAGCAGAAAGATGATTACCGCAAGCAATTGCTGGCCGGTAGCGATACCGCCAAATACCGGGCCGAATGGCGCGATTGGTGGCGCATGAACAACATGTTGCCCCGCGGCGTCAAACTCGAAGGGCGCACGCCATTGTCCGTAGAAGCCGTCAACAAAACCCTGGAGACCCTGAAAGCCGATTCGGGCACCTTTGACGGTCCGCGCCCCAGGCGCAAGAAGAACTGCCTGGAATACACCCTTTATTACCACCGCACCGACTCGCTGACACTGCTCATGGAGCAGTTTTATTTCTCCAATATCCAGAACCGCAAGTACCGGAAATACGATTGGCACGCCTCCGTCATCCAAGGCATCCTGCAATACTCCGTGGATCAGGCCAGTGGCATGCCCTGTTTCTATTCGAAAACCGAAAGCTCGGATTTGGCGCTGCGATTGAAAGGTGAAAAGGCTGAGACTCCCGTCCATCTCTACCGCTATGAAGAAGACATTTACGATTATTAGGCCGCTTTCCTTGCCGGGCCGCCTGATCGGGTACCTGAGCGGTTACCGGAGGGGTTACCGGAGGGGTTACCTGACCGGCTACCGGACCGCAGCGTGCCTGTTCCTGGGGCTTTTGATCCAGGGCTGCGCATTCACGGACTACGGCAACCGCATCAACCAGGAACAGCTGGAAATCGCGCGCCTGGAAGACAAGCGCCATACCCTGGAAACCCAGTTCATCATCGTGCTCAACAACCTGGAAAACCATCCCGCGGAGGAGAGGCTTCTAAAGGAACGGGATGAAGTACGGGGTAAGCTCATCGACGTCTCGTCCCTCATCTCCGAGAAGCGCAAATTGCTGGACCAATCCTACCGGGAATGGGAGCAGAAAATCGTGGAAGAGCGCATCCAGCAGCAGATGATAGACAAGGAAGTGCAGGATAACGAAGGCAAGAACGAAGACGTGGAGTTCGAGAACAAATAGACCGCTTCCATGCCATCGCATGGGCGCCGGTGCGGTTCACCGCTTGTCCAATCCGCGATCCTGCGCGATCCCGTCGAATCAAATGCCGTAAATCCGCCGCGTATTCTCCCGCGCCGCCGCATACACCTCCTCCACAGCCACCCCCTTTAGTTCGGCAATCTTAAGCGCGATAAGCGGGATATGCCCGGGATGCGCGGGCTTCCCGCGATGGGGAATGGGAGCGAGGTAGGGCCCGTCGGTTTCCAACAGCAACCGGTCCAATGGCGTGGCCTTGGCCACATCCTGAAGCGTCTGCGCGTTCTTGAAGGTCACGATGCCGGTGAACCCCAGGCATAGGTTGGGAAAGGCCGCCAGGAGCCGATCCGCCATGTCCGGTGAAGAAGTGAAGCAATGCACGTGGATCTTCCAGTCGGGAGGCGTATCCCGGATCAACACCTCCAAGGTGTCGGCTTCGGCTTCCCGGGTGTGAATGATCAGGGGTTTGCCGTGTTCGACGCCCATGCGGATTTGGCGGGCGAACACTTCGCGTTGCGTCTCCGCCGGGGACAAGTTGTAATGGTAGTCCAATCCGATTTCTCCCCATGCCACTGACTTGGGATCCGCCATAGCCGCCTTTAGGCGCGCCTCCAGTTCCGGACCATAGGACTTGGCGTCATGGGGATGGATGCCGAAGGCGCCATGAACCAGATCGTTGCGCATCAGGACCTGGGCGGCTTCGATGGAGTCCGGGTCGCAGGAGATGGTGATACACCCGCCGAAATCGGCATCGGCGGTCTTGCCGGGTTCGCCCATCAGGTATAGGGCGCGGAAGGCCGGGAAGTCGGGGATATCCAGCTTGGCCAGAATGCTGTCCAGGTGGCAATGGGTGTCGATGAAGTCCATCGGGGAAAGATATATTTATCCTTCGGCACTTATTCATCAATAGCCGTCCGGCCGCCGGGAGGAGATCCATGCAAGACATCGGCAAACGTCTGGAAACGCTGGGGCTCAAGCTGCCTCCCACTCCCAAACCGCAAGGGTCCTATGTGCCCGCGGTCCGGGCCGGAAACCTCGTGTTCGTCTCCGGGCAATTGCCCATGCGCGACGGCCAGTTGGCTTACAAGGGCAAGGTAGGCCGCGACCTGGATGTGGCCCAGGCCCGGGAAGCTGCGCGCATCTGTTTTCTGAACCTGTTGGCAGCCATGGGCGCCGCCGGAGTCTCGCCGGATCAGGTAACCCGGGTGGTTCGCATGGGCGGGTTCGTGCAATGCGTGGATGGCTTTTCGGAACAGCCGAAGGTTATCAACGGGGCTTCGGATTTGTGCCAGGAATTGTTCGGAGAGATAGGGCGGCACGCCCGGGCGGCGGTCGGGGTCAACGCGCTTCCGCTCGATGCCGCGGTCGAAATCGATGCCGTCTTCGAGGTGGCGGAACGCTTGAATGCTCCGGACAGGGCAGGCGCTTGATTCTTATCATTTTCCCGTTCCAGGCGGAACTGGAAGCCTTCCTATCCGGCATGGCGGGGCGAAGCGAAACCAGGATCCGGGGCATTCGGGTCTTCAGTGTCGAGGCGGAAACGGAGTGGCGGCTCGCGGTATGCGGCCAAGGGAAAGTGGAGGCGGCGTTGGCGACCCAAATTCTTTCCGACGCCCTGGATCCACGCGCGCTGTTGCTCTTGGGTTCGGCCACAGCCTTGGATCCCTCTTTGATTGTCGGGGACATCGTGTTGGCGGATCCCGGGATTGAATGGGATTTCGACGCGGACAAATCACCGGAGTTCCGCCCCCGCCGTCCCTTCCCGGATCCGCGGCGCATGATCCCCGGTGCGATCCTCTCCGGAGATAAGGACGTATTCGATCCGATCCTGAAAGCGGACCTGTTCGACCGCTATGCGGCCAAAGCCCTGGCTTGGGAAGGTGCCGGCTTCCACCGCTTTTTACGGAGGAGCGGTAAAACGGGTTGGGAAATCCGGGTCATTACTGAGACTTCCCGGGAAGGTCGTTTGACCTTGGCGCAGATCAAGGAAAGGATGGCAACCGACTTTCCGGCCTTGCGTCCGGTGGTCAGGGCTGCCCAGTTATGAAGGCCCGCCTCAGGCGGCGCAGAACTGGTCGAATGCTTCCGTCATCTCAGACGCGATGTCGTCGGCGCTGCGGCCTGAGATGTTATGGCGTTCCAGCATGAACACCACCTCGCCGTCCTTGAGCAGGGCGATCTGCGGGGATGAGGGCTGGTAGCCCACGAAATAGGAACGCGCCCGTGCGGTGGCTTCCGCGTCATTGCCGGCGAACACGGTTATGGCGTTCGCGGGGAGATGGGCATGCTTCATGGCGATGCTGACGGCGGGACGGGCATTTGCCGCCGCGCAGCCGCAGACGGAGTTCACGACCACGAGGGTCGTTCCTTTCGGAGCCTTTAAAACGGCGTCCACTTCGGCGGCGGAGCGGGTCTCTTTGATGCCCAGATCCGTGAGTTCTTCGCGCATGGGGGCCACAAGGCCTTCATCGTACATCATATGTTTTTCCTTTTCCTGCTCGCCATACCGGTGCATCGCGATGGATCCGCGATTCCTTAGGCCAATTGTACATGTGTTTGATAGGCAATATAAGAAGTTTTCCCCCGAACCGCTTCATGAAGCATGCTGAAGGGTTGGGAAGATTGGGAGAACCGGCCGGATGGACAGGCGCGGGCAAAACGGTAGCCTGCCGGTAACCGCCCGCGTGGAATCGCTTCTACCCCCGCAATCAGACGGTTTGCAGAGCTTCAGGAAACTGCCCCGTCCGCTCCGGAAAGGGCCGGAAGGTTTCCAAGGAAGCCAGGCATTGCTTGATTTGCGCCCCTTTTTTGTCCTTCTTCGCTTGGGTCTCAACCTTCGGCAGCAGCCCGAAATTGAAATTCATGGGCTGGAAATCCGGATTTGGATCCGTGAGGTGGCGCGTTAGCGCACCCAGGCAACTGGCTTCCGGCCAGGCGAATCCGTTTTCGCCGCGGAGATGCGCCAGGATCATGGATGCGGAATACATCCCGGTGCCGATGGCTTCGGTATAGCCTTCCGCGCCGGTGATCTGGCCCGCGCACCAGGTGCGTGTGCCTTTGATGCGCAGGGACGGCTCCAAGGTTTTGGGCGCGTCCAGGAAGGTGTTCCGGTGCATGGCGCCGAAGCGCGCGTAGGCGGCGTTCCTGAGCGCGGGCACCAGGGAAAAGATTTCCTTCTGCGTGCCCCATTTCAGGCGGGTCTGAAATCCGACCAGATTGTACAAGGTGCGTTGGCGATTCTCGGCGCGCAGTTGAATCACGGCGAACGGAGTCTTGCCCGTTACCGGATGCCGCAGGCCGATGGGCCGCATAGGCCCGTAACGCAGGGTTTCCGGACCGCGGCGCGCCATCTCCTCCACGGGCAGGCAGCCCTCGAAGAGTTGCCCCTTTTCAAAAGGTTTGGGCTCCACGGTGTCGGCATTGCGCAGCGCTTCCACGAAAGCGAAATAGGTTTCCCTGTCCAGCGGACAGTTCAGGAAATCCGGCTCTTCGCCTTTGTCCCATCGGTTCTTGGCGAAGGCTTGTTCGAGGTCAAGGCTATCGAGCTCGACGACCGGGGCGATGGAGTCGAAGAAATACAGGCGCTCGCTGCCGATCAGGCCGAACAGCGATTGCGTGAGTTTGTCCGAACTCAGGGGGCCGGTGGCCACCAGGGTCAGGGTTTCAGCGTCCAGGACCGTAACCTCTTCACGGTGCAGGGTGATGCGTTGATGGGCGCCAATGGCGCCTTCCACAGCGGCGGAGAAAAGTTCGCGATCGATGGCCAGGCTTTCCCCGGCGGGCACGCGCGAATCCATGGCCAACCGAAGCAGGCGCGAACCCATGAGCCGCAACTCCTCCTTGAACAGACCGTGGGCGGAAGTGAGCGCCAGACCCTTAAAGGAGTTGGAGCAGACCAATTCCGCGAGGTTGCCGGTCTTATGCGCGGGCGTGGTGATGTGCGGGCGCATTTCCCACAGATCCACCTCCAGGCCGGCATCGGCCAGTTGCAATGCGGCTTCGCATCCGGAGAGGCCTCCGCCAATGATGCGGATTCGCTGGGTCATATGGACTGCAAGGGATAGGAAGCGAGTGCGCAAAGTTCAAAATTCAAAGTGCAAAAGTCAAAATTGACGACCAGGATTTTGCCGGTTGGCGTTGAGATATGCCGGGATACCCGCAAGGCGGAGTTCCACATTTTACGCTTTGAACTTTGCACTTTGAATTTTGGACTTTTTCCGGTTCGACTCAATGGCTCGACCCAAGCCCCTGCAACTCAAGATGCTCGGTGAAGGCGCGCAGCGCCATTTTACCGATTTGCGCGCGGGTCGCGGGGAGGGAAGTGAGGAAGGCGCAGTTTTCGATCAGGTTCTCCAATTGCGGAGGACCGATGAGTCCGAGCCGGTAGAGCTCCAGGAGATAATCGTAAGCTTCCACGGAGATGAATTCCCGCTCCATTGGATGGAGCACGCGGATCTTGACGGGCGAATGCCGGCTCTGCTCGGCCTGGGAGGAGGCCCAAGAGACCAAGACGTCTGCCGTGGTCTTGTTCAGTCCCAAGCGATTCAGATCGGCGGCCAGGGAGTTCCATTGCGGCGAACTCGCGGAGGGGGACGCCGCCGCGGCGCGGGCCGGCTTGTTCCGGGGCGCGGCGCCCCGGACCATGGCGGGTGCCTTGCGCTCTTCCTTCATATGCAACAGCAGCGAATCGAAAATCTTCGATTGCAGTTGCGGATTGATATCGATCATCTGCGGGCACTCCTCAATGGCGGAAATGCCGCGTCCCGGTGAAGACCATGGCCACGCCCAATCTGTCCGCGGTGGCGATCACGTCCGCATCCCGCAGCGATCCGCCGGGCTGCAGGATGTAGCGGATGCCGCCTTCATGCGCCGCAACCACGTTATCGTCGAATGGAAAGAACGCGTCGGAAGCCATTACGCATTTCGATAGGGCCGCTTTGACATAGGCGTCCGCGTCGGCGCCGGTCAGGCCTTGGTGTTCGGCCTGGCGGTTGAGGTTCTCCTTGGCGCGCGGCTGGCACAGCTTGAGGTTGGAGTCGATGCGGTTGGGCTGGCCCGGACCCATGCCCACCAAAGTGAACCGGCCAGGGGCGTACTCCTGTCCGATAACGATGGCGTTGGACTTGACGTGCTTGCAGGCCTTCCAGGTGAAAAGCGCCAGGGCCTTCATGGATTCCGGGAGCGCGGCCTTGGTGGGGGACTCCCACTTGCGGTTGAGCTCCACGTCCCGATCTTGTACAAGCATGCCGCCCAGGATGTGCTTGTAGACCTTGCGATCCCGCGCTGGCTTCAGGGAGCCGATATCGAGCAGGCGGATGTCCTTGCTCTTTTTCTGCAGGTATTCCAGGGCGTCCGGGGCGAATCCGGGAGCGATCAGCAATTCCACGAACCGACCCTTGAGTTTCTCCGCCGTGGCCAAATCCACGGGACGCGTCACCGCGATCACGGAACCGAACGCCGAGACGGGATCGCCTTCCCAAGCGGCCTCGAAGGCCTCGGCGAGAGTCGCGCCGGTGGCGTAGCCGCAGGGGTTCATGTGCTTGATGATGGAGACGGCCGGGACATCCTGCAACTCCCGAACCGACTCCAGGGCCGCGTCGGCATCGACCAGGTTGTTGAAGCTTAGATCCTTGCCATGCAGCTGTTTGGCGGAACCCAAGTTGGGTTCCATTCCGGAACCAGCGTCTTGCTCCGACTTCTCCAGGAAAAACATGGCTTTCTGATGGTCGTTTTCTCCATAGCGAAGGACCTTGCCCTGCACGAAGGAGAGCCGCAGGGAAGGGGACTTTTCCAGGGTGGCGGAGAGGTATTCATCGATGGCGGAATCGTAGTCGGCGGTATGGCGGAACACCTTTAGCGCCAAAGCCTGGCGGGTCGCGGGCGAGGTGGCGCCTTCACGATTCAGTTCGGCGATCACGTGTCCATAATCGGCGGGATCGCAGACCACGGTGACGAACTTGTAATTCTTTGCCGAGGAGCGCAGCATGGCGGGACCGCCGATGTCGATGTTCTCGATGGCGTCTTCCAGGCTTACGCCGGGTTTGGCCACGGTCTCGCGGAAAGGGTAGAGGTTGACGGCCACGATGTCGATGGCTTCAATGGCGTTCTTGGCCATCTGATCCTGGTGGTCCTGGTTGTCCCGGATGCCGAGCAGGCCGCCATGGATCTTTGGATGCAGGGTCTTGACACGGCCGTCCAGGATCTCGGGCGAACCGGTGTATTCGGAAATCGCGACGGCGGGAACGCCCTTCTCCTTGAGGAACTTCAGCGTGCCCCCGGTGCTGAGTATGCGGATGTCCAGGTTTGCGAGCGCCTGGGCGAACTCCAGTAGTCCGGTCTTGTCGGATACGCTCAAGAGGGCGGTCTTTTTAAACACGAAATTCCTTTCCGGTCAAAAGCGCGAAGGCTTCCAGATATTTGCGGCGGGTGTTCGCCACCACATCCGCGGGCAGGCTGGGCCCGGGATAGGTCTTGTCCCAGGCCAGCGTGTCGAGATAGTTGCGGACGAATTGTTTGTCGAAGCTGTCCTGTTCGCGGCCTTCGGCATAGGTCGCCGCGGGCCAGAAGCGGGAGGAATCCGGCGTCAGCACTTCGTCGATGAGGATGGTCTTGCCGTCCACGACTCCGAATTCGAATTTCGTGTCCGCGATGATAACGCCCTTGGAGGCAGCGAAGGTCCGGGCCCGGGAATAGATCTCCAGCGTCAGCTCGCGCAGGCGGAAAGCATCGGCCGCGCCGATCATGCCTTCCATGGTCTGGAAGTCGATATTCTCATCGTGTCCGACATCATTTTTCGCCGCAGGCGTGAACAGGGGCGGATCCAACTTGCAGCTTTGCCGTAATCCGGGAGCCAGCTTATGGCCGCAGACGGATCCGGTCGCCAGGTAATCCTTCCAGCCGGATCCGACCAGGTAGCCACGTGCCACGCATTCCACGTCGAAGCGCTTGGCCTTCTTAACGATCATGAATCGCCCGCGCAGGTAGTCGCGATGACGGTCCAAGGAAGCGGGAAGATCCTTCAGGTCTGCGGAAATGAAGTGGCTGGGTACGCCCAGAAGTTTGAACCAGAACACGGAAAGCTGGGTGAGGATGGCGCCTTTATCCGGAATGGGAGTTGGCAGAACCACATCGAAGGCGGAAAGCCGGTCGGTGGCCACCATTAAGAGCTTATTATCCCCTAAAGCATACACATCGCGCACTTTGCCCCTGGAAAACAGCGGGATTTCGGTGATTGGGGGAGGACTCGAAGTGACGGGATTGCTCATTGGTCAAAAATAGCCCTGCCTGGATGCCCCGTCAATTTATGGGAAGCTGGAAAGGGCTTGATAAAGGGCTTGATAAAGGCCTAATTTCCGCGTGTCGAGTCCGGTGGAGAGGCGTTGTGCTCCGGAGCCGGGACCGCGGTTGATTTGGGGGACTGGACGGACGGGGCGGCCTGAGAGCGCACTCCAAAATGGTACCAAAGATTCAGGCTGGCGAGGATCGAGGAACTGCCCCAATGCGCCTTTCCCGAGGGAACCGCCTGCTTCAGGACACTGGACCACCCGGATGCGGATGCGAACTCCTGTTGGACGAAGCCGATGCCGCCGCTAAGCCGCCACGGACCGGTCAAGGCCTGTTGCAATCCGAACTGGAATTCATAACCCGATCCGAGCGGGTCGAAATCTGCCGCTGCCTCGCCATATGGGGTGTAGATGGCGGTGTTACCAACGTTCCAATAAAGGACGGCTTGGGCGAAAAGTCCCAAACCACCCGTCACTGACAGGAACGTCGGCGGGACATAATAGCGAATTCCTATCCCGGCCAGATTAGCCTGCACGGCGAACCATTCCTCCCCGGAATGGTTGGACGTTTTATCGCCGAGGACAGCCGTCTGCTTGTACCAGTAGGAATGAGTCTTGGCGACCAGATCCAGGTAACCTGAAACGGGAAGGACGGCCTGCAGCCCGATGGGGAAAGCAAGGTGCACGGGCTCAAAGTTCTGCAACACCTTCAGGCTGTCGCGTGCGCGCCGGGCCTCCAGCGCGGCCTGAAAGGTTTCTTTGGCATCGAAGTCCATGAAGTTGACGCCCAGGTACAGGGAAACCGCGGGATGGCGGTTACGTAACCGCTCGGTGACGGTGTCGGACGTTGCGCTGTCGGAACGGGTGGTACGGACGGGATTTGCCGCCGTGGGATTGGCCGACCACATCGAGGGTCCGGATTCCAGCTTTTTGAAGGGATCCGCGGAGGCGGAATCGGTCCGGAAAGCCGGCAGGGAATCAGCTGCTTGCGCCCGCAGGGAAGGCACACCGAGGGAAACCAGGATTGCCGCCATAGCAACCACCGTCGCCGAAGCCGGAAAAACTGCCGCGAAACGGTATCCCGCCAAACCGGGCATGTCAGTGCGATCCCGTCGTATCGAGGCCGTCAAGTCCGTACAATCCATGAGCCTGGATGTAGGCGCGGATTTCCGGAAGCACAGCTGGGATCTCAGGAGAACCGGCATCGGAAATCGCATCGCGGATATCGGTGGATTGGCCGGCTACTTCTCCGCATGCCAATCCAACCACACCCTGGGGAAGCCCGGCCAGGGGAATTCCTTTGCGTGGATATACGACCAACGTCGCTTCATTGAGAACATCTTGCCATCGATGCCAGGTAGGGAAAATGGCCCAGTTGTCGGCGCCGATGAGGAAATGCCAGGCGTGGCCGGCGTCATGTTGCGATTTCATGGCCAGGATGGTATTTAAGGAAAAGGAAGGGCTCGGGAGCCGGGCTTCGATTTCTGAAACGGAATTCCCCGGCATGTCCGCGATGGCGAGCCGGGTCATGGCGACGCGGTTTTGGAAGGGGGTGCCGGGTTTGGCCTTATGGGGCGGGTCCTGAGCAGGAACCCAGAAGATCCGGTCCAGTTCCAACGCCTCGGCGGCGGCGCGGGCCAGATGACGATGGCCAGCATGGGGAGGATCGAAGGAACCGCCGAAGATGCAATACTTCACATCGCTTCCTGGCGCTTGCCCTGCTCCTGTTCTTCTTGCTTTTGACGGGCCAGTTTGGTCCGGGCCTTTTCGAGTTTCTGATAAGCGGCTTTGACCTTTTCCTTGAACGGATCGTCCTTGGCCACGTCGTCGAATTTGGCGAGATAGGCTTCCGCCTCGTCAAACTGGAGCATGCCGATATAGCATTCCGCCAATTTGAGGTTGATCTCCTTGAGGTTTACGCGCGCGCCGTATTCCTTGATCAGGTTCTTATAGTAAATGGCGGCGGCCTGGGGTTCGCCCATGCGGGTGTAAAGTCGCGCGATCATCATCTGCTTTTGAACCAGCAGATCCTTGAGCTTCTCCAGTTCCCCGTTGGCGCTGTCCGCGCGCGGGCCTTCGGGATACTCATTCAGGTAGTTCTCGTACGCGACGATGGCTTCCAAGGTCCGGGTCTGATCCCGGGACGGGATTTCCGTCTGCTTGCCCAGGGCCTGGGCTACGCGGTAGCGCACGGTTTCCCCGTACCGCTTGGAGGCGGGGAAGTCCTTGAGGAATGAATTGTACTCCGATTCCGCCTCTTCCCATTCTTCCAGGTTGTAATGGGCTTCGCCCAAATCGAACATGGCTTCTTCTGTGAAGGGCGAGCCGGGACAGGAAGTCACCAGTTCGGAGAGCAGTTCCTTGGATTGGATGAATTTGCGTTTCTCGAACTTGGGCTTCGCCTTGTCCCATTTCTCCTGGCAGGATTCTTCCTGGGTGAGTTTCTTGCTCGACGAACAGGCTGTAAGTGCCAACGAGCCCAGGGCGGCGGAGAGCAGGAGGGGAAGGAATTTTCCCGGGCGCTGAATGTTGCCGGAATGAATGTTGCCGGAAGACAGATTCGCGCGTGAATCGCAGTGAGGGAAGGAGTCGTCGATAAAAGGCATTAAGGCCCCGATTTGATGGTTCGCGTCTTAGGAAATCAAGTTGGCTCAGCAAGGATCCGGAGGCTTAAAACGCCCGGTTCATTCCAATTTGGCCAATTCTTCCTTAGCCCGTTCGGTATATTCGCTATCGGGGTACAAAGATACAACTTTTTTGAATTCCTCAGCAGCTTGCTTCCTGTCGCCCAGGCGTAAGCGGCAATAGCCCAGCTTCAGTTGCGCGTCATCGGCCTTTTCGGTTTCCGGAAATGCAAAGACCTTGCGGAAGGCGGTGATGGCCTTGGCGAAATTGCCTTGGGCGAATTGGCATTCCCCGATCCAATAGTTGCAGTTGTCCGCGTAACCGCTGGCGGGGTATTTCGCTAGCAGTGTCTCGAAGGTCTCGATGGCTCTTGCGTAGTCGCGGCCATAATAGAGGTCGAAGGCCTGCTTGTAGAATTGCGCCTCGGCTTCGGAAGCCGGGGGCTTGCGCGGCGCCATTTTCGCGTTCTTGGCGCCGGCTTTGCCCGCGGTATCGGCCTTGGCTCTCGCCTGACTCTTTTTAGCCGTGGCCGAATCCAGACTGGTGGGGCTGAAGGTCGCCAATTCCATTTTGACAGGTTGGGCCGGCGATTTGGAAATACGCTCTTCAAGGCCGCGCAATTGTTCCGTCATCAGGGACATCTGAGCGGTCAGTTCATCCAATTTATTCACGGGGAGGTTGGCCAGTTCATCGCCCAAGGAAGACATGCGCGTCTCGAGTTCGCGGACCTTGGTTTCCAGACTCTGGAGTTCCAATTTATTCTCCTGCGCCAGCTTCAAGGCCTCGTCGGAATTTTCCTTGAGCTGGAGCACGTCGATTTCGGGCAGCGAGGGATCGCCGGAGCGGCGAGCGGGAGCGGACGCGCAACCGGCCAGCCACAATAGCGATGTGCCCGCGGCTAGGAGGGCGGCAATCGCGGTGAAATTCAACGGTATCCGCTTCCCATTTCTCATCTTATATCGCAATCCTGTTTGCTTACTTTAAGATGTAGTATATTCAACTGAAATGATCCTCGCAAGGTATATCCTGAAGGAGCATATCGCTCCTTTCTTCTACGCCTTGTTCGTGATCACCTTCCTCTTCCTCGTCGATTTCCTGATCCGCATCCTGTCCTCCATCCTTTCCAAAGGTTTGGGGTGGCGCGTAGTGCTGGAAATCCTAGTCCTCAATCTGGCCTGGATGCTGGCGTTGTCCATTCCCATGGCCGTGCTGGTGGCGACCCTCATGGCTTTCGGCCGTTTCTCCTCGGACAACGAGGTGACGGCCATGAAAGCCCTGGGCATCTCTCCGTTCAAGGCCATGCTGCCTGTCATGATCGTGGCGTCCCTGCTGGGCGGGGCCTTGGTCTATTTCAACAACAAAATCCTACCTGAAGCCAATTTCCGCGCCGCAGCTTTGCGCAACGACATCGGGCGGAAAAAACCCACCGCCCTCATCACTCCGCGCACTCTGATCCGGGATTTCGAGAATTACCTGATTTGGATCGAGAGTCTGGATCAGGCGACCGGAAAGCTGGGTGGCGTCCGCATTTACAGCGTCGAGCCGGGCAAACCCGTGCGGTACACATACGCGGACTCCGCGTCGATGGAATACGCCAACGGGGGCAAAAGCATACTCATCCATCTCCAGACCGGCGAGAATCATTTCGTGGATCCGAAGGAAACGGCGAACTACGTCCGCGTAAGGTTCCGCACCCAGGACGTGGCCATCGACAACGTGGACGCCACCTTGGAGCGCCACCAGCGCTCCTACCGCACCGATCGGGAAATGGGCATCAGGGAAATGTTCGGCATCGTCAAGGCGAGCGAGGCGCGCCTGGTTTCCCTCAAGCAGGAGTACCGGGAAAAGATTTTCGACGAACTGCATGCCCTGGACGTCGTGCTCAACGCCGATACCGCCAAGGACGTGCCGCCCCGCCTTTTGCAAACCGCCTGGTGGAAGGGTGATCCCATCGGCGTCTTGGCATACGCGGAATTGAAGCGCCAGGAAAAGGACAAGCTGTACTTGATCGAGCGCTATGAACGCCGCGAGGAGAACGAGCGCAAGGAAATCAGCCAGTTCATGGTGGAAATCCACAAAAAATTCTCCATTCCCGTGGCCTGCCTGGTTTTCGTTTTCATAGGCGTGCCGCTCGGCATAATGGCCCGCAGGGGCGGCATCGGCACCGGGGTCGTATACAGCGTTGCCTTCTACCTTCTGTATTGGATCTGCATGATCCGCGGCGAGGTGTTGGCCGACCGCCTCATCATCCAGCCCTGGGTGGCCATGTGGGCGCCCAACATCATTGTCGGCTTGGGAGGGCTGTTCCTGGTCTTCCGCATGGCGCGGGAAAACTACCTCAACAACGTCTCCCTGCCGCAGAAACTGCTCCGCGTGCTCTGGCGCAAGCGGGAGCGGGGAAGGCCGGCCGCGTGAAGATCTACACTTGGCACGTACTGAAGGGGTTTCTGGGCCTGCTGCTGCTGACCGTGGCATCCATCGTCGTGATCTTCGTGGTCATCGATTTCGTCGGCAACAGCAAGGTCTGGCTCACCAGGTCGCCCAAGGACGTGCTGCATTACTACCTGGATTTTCTGCCCCACATTCTGTACCTCATTCTGCCCATCGCCATGCTGCTGGCCGCGGTCTTCTCCATCGGCAACATGTCGAGGAATCTGGAACTCGTGGCCTTGCGGGCCGCCGGCATACCCGTGACGCGCATCCTCATGCCCATCCTTTTATTCGGGCTCTTGACCAGCGCCTTCATGTTCTGGTTCGAAGACGCTGTGTTGCCCGACGCCAACCACCGCCGCTATGAGATCAACGAGCCCAAATCACAGGACGGGGAATCCGGCGGCGATCCCTTGGAGAAATTCAACTACCTGTATACCTCATCTGACGGGACCATCCTCTATTTCGACTTCTATTCCGGCCATCGCAATACGGGGCAGGGTATCACCGTCATCAGCCAGCCCAAGCACGGTCCCATGGCCATGCGCATCGACGCTCGCGCGCTGGCTTGGGAGAAAGACCACTGGGTGCTCCGCGAAGGCACCAAACGCAAGTTCGTGGCAGGGATCCTGGAGGCCAGCGCTTTCAAGGAGATGCGGTTTCCGGAGTTCAAGGACAAGCCCGCGGATCTGCTCGATGATCGTTCCTATCCTGAGGAAATGGCCATCCATGAACTCGATCGGCGCATCGCGATCCTGAAGCGCTCCGGCGAAACCTCGCGCGTGCTTGAGACGGAAAGGCATTTCCGCTTCTCCAGCAGCCTTGTGAACCTGTTCATGGCCCTGATCGGCACCGCCATGGCCGTCAATACCCTGAAGTCGGGCCTGGCGCGCAACTTCGGCATCGCGCTTCTCATCACTTTCCTCTATTACGTCGCCTTGCGCATCGGCCTGGTCATGGGCCAGAACGGCAGCCTCACTCCGGTGGTGGGCGCCTGGCTGGGCAACCTCATTTTCGCTCCGCTGGGATTCGTGCTCCTGTGGAAGGCGGCACGGGTCTGATCGGGGTCTGGCTTTTCCTGGCCGGACTCTTCGCCGGTACCGGATTCCTGGGCGGGACATGGCGCCTCGCCTTCGTTCCCGCCGCGGCCTGCGTGGCTTTGGCCTGGACCGGCAGGACAGAGGCCGGCCGGACAGGACCCCGCCGGTCTGCGCCCGGACGCCAAGGCGCCGGTTCGCCCACCCGCAAGACCACGATTCTCCCCCAAACCCATTCCCAGGAACCTTCAGAGGACGAACGCCGTCAGGATACCACCCGCGCCTTCCTGAAAGGCGATATCGCCATGGCCGGCAACGAGGCCCAGGCGCGCGAGTCGCGTAAACTGGCCCTGCGGGAACTCGAAGACAATATCGATGCGGGCATCTTCGACGGCCTTGCCCTGCTGAAACAGGCCGTTCCCGGAGGGCTGACCTACGCCGTGCTGTTTCCCGGCAAAACCGATGGACTGTATCTGCGCGCCTGGCTGACGGATTCCGATTCGGTGATTCCCGGAGCCGCGCTCAGCAGCAACCAAGGCCTGGTCGGGCAATTGATCAAGGACGGGGTGCGCCGGGTGCTTGAAGGCGACATTATCGCCGATTCCAGCCAACTGCATTACTATTCCGCGCGCGAAGAGATCCGTTCCCTGGCCGGGGTCCCCATCCTCGTCAAAGGCGTGCGGCGAGGGGCCGTGATGGTGGACAGCGTCAAGGGAAACGCCTTTACCGCCGAGACCATCGAATGGCTCGATGCCCTGGCCAACCTGATCGGCCGCCTGGCCTACCATGCCTATATGGCCTTCGAGCACGCGTACCACAAGGAACAACTGGCGGCGCTCAGCAATTACCAACGGAAGTTCCTGGAGAACATGTCGGTCGGGAACATCGTGACCCACGTGCAGAATTACATGGCCGAATGCCTGGAAGGCGACCGCTTCCTGGTTGTGGAGCGCATCGCCCGGCAGAGCGATGAGGCCCGGGTCGTCAGTTGCATCGGTCAGGACGAAAAGGAACTTCAGGGTTTCGCCTTCAATCTGTCCGAGAAGGGTCTGGTCTCTCTCGTATTCGAGAAGGAACAAATCGTCAACCGGGTATTTCCGCCCGCACCGCATGTGCCCCGCTTCAGTCCCAGAGAGAAGGCCCTTGGGCGCATGGCCAGCATGCTCGCCGTCTCCGTTCCCACCGATCAGGGCGTGGATATGGCTCTGGTGGTCGAGTCCGTCAAGGACAGGCGCTTTTCCGAGCATCATCAGAACTTGCTTTCCACCATCGCCCGGGCAGCCGGTTTCGCGCTGTCGCGCGCCCGGCTGTATCAGGAGAAGGAACAGCTGGCCAGCCGCGACGGACTCACCGGGGTCGAGAACCACCGCACTTTCCAGGAGCGCTTCCTGAATGAGCTCCTGCGCGCCCAGCGATACGACCACCAACTCGCGGTGCTGATGATGGACATCGATTTCTTCAAGAAAGTGAACGACTCCTATGGACACCC
>JBDSIO010000186.1:0-24271 GCA_039917895.1 Fibrobacteria bacterium
CTGGAATACCTTTTCTCCAACGCCCGCATCGATATGTATGGAAAGCGCAATCATGGCGGACACCACCTGGACATGATCGCCGGGTACCATTTCTGAAACCGCGATGAGCGCCGTCCCGGGCAAAGCCAACGGCGCCTCCGCCGGACCCGGCGTATCGCGCGCATCCGACCCATCCGACCCATCCGGCGCATCCGGGGCAAAGTCTTCCGGTTCCTTGCGAAACATCCTGATCTTGCAATTGGCCCGCCTGGGCGACCTCGTGCAGACGGTGCCATTGTTACGGCGGATGCGCCGCGAGCATTCCGAGGCCCGCATCGTGCTGGTGGCTCTGGAAGGACCCAGCGGTATCCTTTCCGACTGCGGTTACTTCGACAGACTCGTTACCTTGCCGCTCAAGGATCTTGAAGGCCTTTCCGACCCTGGCAACCAGGACCGGTTTCCGGACCTGGTCCCCTTTTCCGTCCATCCGGAATTCCGGCAATCCTGGGATTTGATCGTAAACCTTACCAACGATTTGGGGTCGGCCGTGCTGTGCGAAAAGATCCCGGCGACGGAAAAACTGGGGCGCATCAATACCTACGCCGGGGAACTGCGGCTATTGGGGCCCTGGGCGAAATACCTATTCTCCATGGTAAGCCACCGCCGGGACAACCTGTTCAACCTCGTCGACATCCAGATGGGCATGGCGGGCCTGAAACCGGAACCGGAGGAAGCCTGCTTGCAGGTGCCGGAAGCCCGCGAACGGGAAGCGCATTCCCTGCTGGCCTCCCTGGGACGCAGGCCCGGGCGCAAGCTCGTGGCCTTGCAGACCGGTGCGAGCGAATTGCACCGCGCCTGGTCGCTGGAGAATTTCGCGGCTGTGGCGCAAGACCTTTCCGCCAATGGCTTCGCGGACATCGTCTTGATGGGGGACGCCGGGGAACGCGCTCGCACGGAACAACTGGCGGAGATGATCGGCATGCCGGTCCTGAACCTGGCGGGGCGGACCCCGCTGCCGTTGTTACCCGCGGTGCTGCAAGCCTGCGACCTTCTGATCAGCAACGATACCGGCACCATCCACGTGGCCGCGGCCACCGGCACCCCGACCCTGGGGTTGTATTTCTCCACGGCCTATTTCAGCGAAACCGCGCCCTACGGCGGTAACCATGCGGTTTTGCAGGTGGAAATCCCATGCGCTCCCTGTTACGCTTCCGCCCGTTGCCCGGTGCAACTCTGCCGGGACTATCTGGCGCCGGAGGCGGTGGTGGAGGCCTCTCGATGGCTGTTGGATACTGCCGGTAGGGCCCCCGGGGAAGCGCTCGCCGAACCCCCCAGGGCGCATCCCAACCTTTCCTTGTACCGGAGCCGGTTTCTTGCCAACGGCAGCCTCATCTATCTTCCCGCCCGCAGCGAACATCCATCCCCGCATTACCTCACCGGCCTGATCGGGCGTTTATTGTGGGAGGAGGTCCTGGGGCTTTCCAGGGATCCTATCCTCGAAGAGCTGTGGAGAAATGCGCGGGGAACGAAAGCCTGGGAGCGTAAGCTGTCCGAGTTGGAGGCGGCGCTCGCCGCACTGGCGATTCCCTTCCACAGCGGACTGCAGCTGGCGGCCGACCTGCATAGGGAGTTCGATGCGGAAGTCCCGTCGCGGGAGCGCATACACGCCCTGCATGGGGACCTCGCCCGTTTGGGGGCTCCATTGGCCGGCTCCGCCAAGGAGGCGGGTCTGGTCGGCAGTTTCCTGCAATATGAAATTATGGACATGGATTACGCCCATTATCCCGCCCTCGCCGGACTCCTACGGGACAAATACGGTAAGCTCGCGGAATGGATTGCCCGCATCGAGGCCACCCTGCGCCGCCTTGCCCGCTGACCGGCGTTTCGGGCAGCCTTTGCTATATTCCCGAGACCAGGCCCGGATGATTATCCCGGCCATTCCAGACCGCTTCGGGACTTCCATGCCACGCATCCTCCACGCCGCAGATTTGCACCTATCCGACGCCGATCGGGACTACGGTCTTTCCGTGTTGACGGAACTTATAGCGGCAGGTCACCGTGAAAAGGCGGACTATCTGGTGTTCTGCGGGGATCTGTTCGATACCTTCGCGGATGCGGAGAAGTTGCGGGCCGATTTCCGGCGCATCCTGGGAACCCCTCCCTTCGAATTCCTCTTCCTGCCCGGCAATCACGAAGGCCTGCGGCGGGCCGAGGGCGAATTGCGCCGCCTCGATTTCGGCGCTGCCACGCTGCTTGATTCCGCTCCTTTCAGCCTGTTGCGCCGGGATCGCGGAGGCTGCCGGTTGGAATTCCTGGCGGTGCCTCATCAGGATGATTATTCCGGATACGGTAACTGGGAGGTTCCCCCCAAGGATGCTACCTGGCGCATCGCCATCGCGCACGGAGTGGTGGCGGGCATGTCCTACCGCGGTCCGGAAGAAGAGTCCGGCGGCGCGGCCTTGGATCCCGACCTTTTCATACGCCACCGCGCCGACTATGCGGCCCTTGGGCATATCCACGGGCGCCGGACGTTGGCGGCGGGAGGGACCCGGTTCGCCTACCCCGGGTCGACCCGCGTCTGGCGTAAACGGGAATTCGGGCCGCGGGGAGCGTTCCTGATCGATTTTCCCAGGGACCGGCCCATAGGAGCCACGATGCTTCCGGATCCGGTTTTCCTCCCTTTCGCCTCGGCAGGCGAGTATCGCCATCAGGTCATTCCACTCACGCTGGAAGGCGGAATTCCGGAAAGTGATGGGTTCGCCCAAACCTGGGGAGCCGCGGACTACGTGGAACTGGAGTTCACGGGCCTGGTCGAAGATGAACGCGCCGCCTTCCAGGCTGTCGATGCCTTGCGTGAAAGGTTCTCCGGCCGCTTCCGCGTCCTTCGCCTCGAAAAGGACGGCGTGGCCGCCTTGCCCGGCATTTCCTGCCAGCCCATCGTCCGGAAATTCCTGGATGCCTGGAACGCGCGCATGCCTGCCGCGGAAGACGCACCGGCGCGCGCCGTCTGGCTGCGGTCGCGGGAGCTGGCGCTCAATTCGCTAAAGATCGCCCTGGAGCGCGTCGCGTGATCGAGCGCTTTATCCTCGGACGGCGCTCGTGATCGAGCGCCTTACCCTCAACGCTTTCGGAAAATTCCGCAAGGCGGTCTTCGAGCTCTCGGGAGTCACGGTGGTGTACGGACCCAACGAGGCGGGCAAAACCACTTTCTTCGACGGGATCTTCCAGGCGTTGTGCCGGCCCAGCGAAACCAAGAAGCCGGGGAAAATCCTGAAAGCGCGCTACGGCCCGGGGCGTTCGGCGGAGGCGAAGCTCAACAACGACGTTGCCATCACGGACGAGGAATTCCTGAACCTGTACGCGATCCGCGAAGGCGATTTGAAACTGGAGCTGGACAAGGGATCGGAATGGATGGACAAGCTCAAGTCCAAGCTGTTCCATGGAGGACTCGATCCGGCGGCCTTCGTCTCGGAGTTCGAAAAACGCAGTTCCGATTCCCGCGCCATGGTCCATACGAAGGAGTTGGAAAAGGCCCGGGAGACCTCGGCGGCGGCTCGCAAGGAGCTCGAGCGCCGGAAGCAGGACCGGAGCGATCTCGCGGTCAAGGAAGCCCGGCTGGCCCAGGCGGACGCCGCGTTGGAGGAAACTCGCAGGTTACGTGAGGCGGCCGCCGCCGAGGCCGCCGCATTCGAACGTGACCTGTCCGGCGAGGATCGTATCGGCCAGCGGCGAAAATGGACCGCCGAGCTCGACCGCTTGGACGAATGGGAAGCCTTGGAAGCCGAAGCTTCGGCTTTGTCCGCTTTCATGGAGGATCGTCGCGGCGAATGGAACCGACTTACGGCGGCCACCCGCGAGGCCAAGTCGGCATCGATCGCGGAAAAGGGCAAACGCGATCACCAGGCGGACATGCTGGCCAGGGAAAAGTCCGAGGCGCGCGCCGTTCGTGAAGCCTTGGAGTCCGCGGGTCCGCGCGCCTTGTTGGCGGTAAGGCTCACCGAAGCCGTGCGCCAATCGCCGGCGGAAACCTCCGGTCACGGCATGCCCGCGTGGGCGCTCGCCGTGGCTGTACTGTTGTGCTTGGGCGGCATCGCCTGCATATTCGGATTGCCCGGCGCCGGCCGTTTCCTCGGCGCCGGGCTCGGGCTTTTGCTGGCCTTGCTAGCCGGGGTGGCGGGAACCCGCGCCAAGCGTTCCGCGAACACGGAGTTGGGCGCCCGTAGCCTCTCCGCGTGGAAAGACCAGGCCGCGTTAGGCGGGATCGCCGGGGTAGGGGGCATTTCCACTCTGGAAGGTTTTCTCCAGGCCATGGAGAAAACCGTAAGGGATAGGGATGCCTTGGAAGCCAAGGCAGCGGACTGCGCGCGCCGTCAGGACGCTCATCAACAGGTCTTGGATGCCCTTGAAGTCGGCTTGCGATCGTTCCAGGACGCGGAAGCCTCCGGCCACGATGCGGAAAAGGAATGGCTTACGGCCTGCGGCGTCCCCAGTTTCGAAGCCTACCTCGAAAAGACCGCCCGCGCGGGACAGGTCCGTGCCGAGCTCGTAAAGCGCCGAGCCGATTTAGCCGAATGGGCCGAACGGGCCGAATTGGCCGAATCCCCGGGTGCGGATGGCGGCGCGCTTCAAGGCTCTCTTAAAGCCTCACTCCATGACGCTCCCCATGACGCTTCTCAAGGAGAAAACCGCTCTTTGCGCAGCGCTATCAGCAAAGAACTGCGCCGTAAACTGCGGGATCTGGACGAAGCGGGGGTGGCGCAAAAAGGCCTGGACGATGCGGCAGTACAGCGATTGCGGCAAGGGCGTATGGAAGCGATTGAGCGCCGGGAAGAATTGACCCGCCGTGAAGGCGGACTGATCGCCGAAAAGGCGCGGCTGGCCGGTGAGATCGGCGCATCGATGGGCAAATTGGCGCCGGAAATCGTGGAGTGGGAGGACAAGCTCACCGAGGCCGTCCGGGACGTAAAGGCCAGGGAAATGGATAAGCTGGCCGCGGCCCTGGCCCGGGACATTTTCCGCGAAATCGGCGACGGAGCGGACCTGATGCTTCAGGGTTTGGCCGCGGACATGCAGACCATGCTCGGCAACATCCTGCCTAAAGGGCGATCGGTCTCCATGACCGGGCTGGAAGATCGCCAAATCCAGGTACAGGATGCGGATGGGGGCCTCCGCTCCCTGGATCACCTGTCCACCGGGACCCGGCATGCCATGGTCCTGGCCGCGAAGCTGGCCCTGGCGAAGAAACACAGGGCCGGGCCGGGGGTGTTGGTTCTGGATGAGCCTTTCCTGGCCATGGATGGGGAACGCGTCACGCGGGCGCTTGAATTGTTACGCGACTTTCACGACCATAACGGATGGCAAATCATCCTCTTGACTAAAGAGACGGACCTGGTCGAAAAGATGCGAACACTGTTCCGGGACCTTTGCGTCATCGATCTGTCCCGGAGCGGGGAATAGGGCACATTCCCATCCGTGGGGGACGTCCAATCCCGGTGATCGGCGAATCCGGTTATGTTATTATAGAAGACGATTAAGGTTGTCGATTCCCGAACTTCATCCATTCCCACTTTCCAGGGAGATTTTCGATGAGCGAAACATTCCGGACCCTTCCCGGGCTACTCAAGTACGTTGAGGCCAACAACGCGAATGCTTGCGCCATGGGTTACAAGCAGGGCGGGGAGTGGGTTAAGATTTCGACCGCCGAAGTCGGGGACACCGTGCGCCAATTGTGCCTGGGCCTGGTGGATCTGGGCTTAAGGCCCGGGGACAAGGTGGGCGTGGTCGCCGATCCCTCTCCCTTCTGGATCATGATGGACCTTGCGATCCTGGGAGCCGGCGCGATCTCGGTTCCCATGTTCGCCAACATCTCGCACGACAACCTGACTTACGAGATCGAAGACTCGGGAATGAGGTTCCTCTTCGTAGGATCGGACGACCAGTATCGGACCATGAAACCGTTCTTCGGAAAGATCGGAAAGGTCATCACCATGGCGTCGTCTTCGACCCCGGCGGAAGGGCTGGGGGATACGCAGTGCATCACCTACGAGGCCCTGAAACAACGGGGAAGCAAACGCCAAGCCGGTCATCCTGGCGAATATCTGCGGCTTTCCGAAGCCATCAACGAACAGGATACGGCGACCCTCATCTATACCTCCGGAAGCACCGGAATGCCCAAGGGGGTGGAGCTCACGCACCGCAACCTGGTTTTCCAGGTCGGCGCGGCCCACAAACGTTTTCCCCTCGATCCCAAGACCGATTCCATCCTAAGCTGCCTGCCGCTCGCCCATGTCTTCGAGCGCATGGTCTTCTACTACTATTTTTTCACCGGCACTCCCATCTATTTCGCCGAGGAGATCAAGAAGGTCGCGGCCAACCTCCAGGAGCTGCACCCCACAGTCATTACCATGGTTCCGCGCCTGCTGGAAAAGGTGCATGCCAAGATGCAGGCCAATCTCGAAATGGCCAAGGGCTTCAAAAAGGCCATCGGCGCCCGCGCGTGGGCCCGCGCCCATAGCAAGACTCCGGGTAGCAAGACCTCACTTGCGGACAAAATCTACGACGCCCTCGTCTACAAGAAGATGCGGGCCGCTTTGGGCGGCAATCTGCGCATCACGATTTCCGGTAGCGCTCCCCTGGATCCCTCCCTGACCGCTTTCCTGCTCAACATCGGCATTCCTATCTATGAAGGCTATGGGCTTACCGAGGCCTCGCCGGTCATTTCCTGCAATTTCCCCGGCCACCGCAAACTGGGCACCGTTGGTCTGGCGTTTCCGGGCGTGGAAGTCAAAATCGGCGACGACGGAGAGATTCTCACCCGTGGCCCCCATGTCATGAAAGGCTATTACAACAAGCCCGCGGAGACCGCCGAGGTCGTGGACAAGCTGGGCTGGCTGCATACCGGTGATTTGGGCCATCTGGATCCGGAGAATTTCATCAAGATCACCGGCCGTAAGAAGGAACTGTTCAAGACCGCCAACGGCAAGTACGTGGCACCGGTCCCCATCGAACAGGCCATCGCAGCGAACAAGCTCGTAGACATGGTCATGGTGGTTGCCGAGGGGAAACCGTTCACGGCTGCGCTCATCTTCCCGGATTTCGAGAATCTCGGCGTCGTCAAAACCGAAATCGGAAACCAGGCCGGCAACGATGCATTTCTGGACAGTCCTGATGCCAAGGCCTACATCCAAAAAACCATCGATGAAGTCAATGCCAAGCTCAATCACTGGGAGCAGATCCAGAAATTCATCGTCATCAAAACGCCGATTACCGTCGATTCGGGTCAGTTGACCCCCACCATGAAAATCCGCCGGCACATAGTGATGGAAAAATACCGCGCGGAAATTGATTCCATGTACCGTCCATAGGTACACTATAGGGGTACTCTCTTTCCGGAGGAACTCCTATGCAACCGATTCGCAGTGCAACCGTCATCGGCAGCGGCATCATGGGGTCCCAGATCGCCGCCCACCTCGCGGGTTGCGGCATCCCCGTCCTCCTCCTCGACATACCCACCGAAGGCAAGAACCGCAACCTCGTGGCCGACAAGGGCCGGGACGGCCTGAAGAAGATCAAACCATCGCCGACCTATTCCGCGGACGCGCTCGATCTCATCTCCACCGGCAACACCGCCGATCATCTGGCCGAAGCCGGAAAGACGGACTGGATCATCGAAGCCATCATCGAACAACCGGCCCCCAAGCAGGAACTGTTCAAGAAGCTGGCCGCGCATATGGGGCAGCACACCATCCTGGCCACCAATACCTCGGGTATCCCGCTCAAGGAATTGGGCAAGGACCTGCCCGCCACGGTGCAGGAACGCTTCATCGGCACCCACTTCTTCAATCCCCCCCGTTACCTGCGCCTGGTGGAGGTCATCCGCGGACCCAAGACGTCCCAGCTCACTTTCGATCGCATCAACCACGTGTTGAGCGCCGTGCTCAACAAGGTGGCCGTGCCCGCGCTGGATTCCCCGACCTTCATCGCCAACCGCATCGGCGTCCATGCCATGGTCGCGACGGTCAGGCTGGCAAAGGAAATCGGCCTCTCCGTTGAAGAAGTGGACGCGCTCACCGGCCCCGTGATCGGCCGCCCCAAGACCGGCACCTTCAAGCTGGTGGATCTGGTCGGCATCGACACTCTGGGGCATATTATCAAAGGCCTGCAGCAGGCGTTTCCGAAAGAGGATTTCGCCATCGACCCGTCCATCCAGGGTCTCCTGGACAAGAAGTTCTTCGGTCGCAAGTCCAACGCCGGTTTCTACCGAAAGGGCAAGAGCAAGGAAGACATGGAGGTCATCGACCTCAAAACCGGCGAATACCGCCCGGAGGCCAAGGCGCGTTTCGAAGAGCTTAAGGACGTCTCCAAAGAAGAGAACCCGGAAAAGAAGTTCCGCAAGCTGTTCGCCGCCGAAGGCCGCGGAGCCGAAGCCGCCCGCCGCATCCTTGCCGCCACGCTGGCCTATTCCGCCACCGTGGCGCCCACCATCACCGATGACCTGTCCTTCGTGGACGAGGCCATGGAGCTCGGCTTCGGCTGGGAAATGGGCCCGTTCAAGATCATCGACGCCATCGGCCCCGAGAACTTCCAGGCCGCCTGCGCCAAGTACAAGATCGAAGCCCCCGCCTGGCTGTTCCAACAAGCTTCCGGGGACGCGCGCGTATACAAGCCCGAGGGCGGCAAGATCGCCATCAAGGACCTGCCCAAGGCCGGAACCTCCGGCGGCCGCCATGAACTCAAGCCGCGCGGCCTCACGCTGGCGGCCCTGCGCGCGGGTGCCAAACCGGTCATCGCCACCACCGACGCCACTTTATGGGACATGGGGGATAGGATCCTCCTGCTCGAATTCCACTCCAAGATGAATTCCATGGGCCCTATTTCCCTGGACATGATCTTGAAGTCGGTCGAGAAAGCCAACGACGGCTGGGAAGGCCTGGTGATCGGAAATCAGGGCGCCAATTTCTGCGCCGGCGCCAACATCGCCATGGTCCTCATCGACGCCGCCAACGGCGAATTCGACAACATCGACTATGCCATCAAGCAGTTCCAGCGCGCGAGCATGGCCATCAAGTTCTCCGGCGTGCCCGTAATCGTCTCGCCCCACAACATGGCCCTGGGAGGCGGCTGCGAATTCGTGCTCCACAGCAACCGTCCCGTGCTTTCCCCCGAGACCTACATGGGCCTGGTGGAAGTGGGCGTGGGCCTGTTGCCCGCGGGCGGGGGCTGCAAGGAACTGGCCGTGCGCACCTACCAGAACGTGAAGGGCGCCCTGGCGCTCAACCATCTCATCAAGGCCTTCGAACTCATCGCCATGGGCAAGGTCTCGACCAGCGCCAAGGAGGCCTTCGACATGGGCTACCTGGACAAGCGCGCGGTCATCGCCTCCAACGAATCCACCCGGCTCGATCAGGCCAAGGCCGAAGCCCTGGCCATGTCGCGCGCAGGCTACCGCCCGCCCGCGCCCGCCCGCAAGATCGAGGTGCTGGGCCAGGAAGCCTTGGCCGCCTTCGACGCCGGCGTGTTCATGCTGAAGGAAGCGGGATTCGCCTCGGAGCATGACGGCCTGATCGCTAAAGAGGTCGGCAAGATCCTGGCGGGCGGCAACGTCACGGCCGGTACGACCGTGGACGAGGATTATCTCCTCGACCTGGAGCGCGACGGATTCCTGCGCCTGGTCGGCACCAAGAAGTCCCAGGAGCGCATCGAGTTCATGCTGAAGAAGGGGAAACCGTTGCGAAACTGAGTCTCGTTGCGGTTTGTCGCTAAGAGAAAAGTCAAAGGGCAAAATGAAAAGTGAAAAATTCAAAGTGAAGAAAAGGCAAGGATTGGGTTGCTCGACCATACGGCGGAGTATTCGCTGCCGGTTCAAGGGGGCTAGGGGGCGAAGCCCGCGCGAACCACATTCCGGAATTTTGCCTTTTTTATTTTTCATTTTTCATTTTGAGTTCTCGCCGGCATCGGCGTCATTGTATCAGGAGGACATATGAGTGAAGCAGTGATCGTTGCCGGCGTACGGACCCCGGTCGGCAAGGCCGGCAAAGGTTCCTTCACCCATGTAAGGTCCGATTCCCTGGCGGCCATGACGGTGCGCGAGGTGCTCAGGCGCGCGCCCGGCGTCAAGCCCGAAGACATCGAAGACCTGATCCTGGGTTGCGCCATGCCGGAAGCCGAGCAGGGCATGAACGTGGCCCGCATGGTGGGCCTGTTGGCGGGATTGCCCGACACCGTGTCCGGAATGACCGTGAACCGTTACTGCTCTTCGGGACTGCAATCCATTTCCCTGGCATCCGACCGCATCAACCTGGGCGACGCGGAAGCCATCCTGGCCGGGGGCCTGGAAAGCATGTCCATGATCCCGATGGGCGGGCACAAGATTTCCCCCAACGGCGAACTGGTGGGCAAACGGCCGGAATCCTACATGACCATGGGTCTGACCGCCGAACGCGTGGCCGAGAAGTACGGCATCACCCGGGCAGAACAGGACGCCTTTTCCTTCCGCTCGCATCAGAAGGCCATCGCCGCCATCCAGTCCGGAAAATTCAAGGACGAGATCGTTCCCGTGACCTGGACCGAGACCCAGCTCGATTCCCATAATAAGGAACGCAAAATCGAGCGCACCCTGGCCATGGACGAAGGCCCGCGCGCCGATACCACGGTGGAAGCCCTGGCAGGCCTGAAGGCGGTCTTCAAGGCCAACGGCACGGTCACGGCCGGCAACAGTTCCCAGGTCAGCGACGGCGCGGCCATGGTTCTGGTGGTCTCGCGCAAGTACGCCGAATCCCATGGTCTCAAGCCCATCGCCCGGCTGGTCAAGTACGCCGTGGTCGGCGTGCCCCCGGAAATCATGGGCATCGGCCCCGCCGACGCCATCCCCGCCGTGCTCCGGAAGGCCGGTCTCTCCCTGGATAAGGTGGACCTGATCGAGCTCAACGAAGCCTTCGCGGCGCAATCCCTGGCGGTGCTCAAGGCCCTGAATTTTCCGGAGGACAAGGTAAACGTCAACGGAGGCGCCATTGCCCTGGGACATCCCCTCGGATGCACGGGCACCAAGCTCACCGTGTCCCTGCTTAACGAACTGAAGCGCCGCGGGGGCAAATACGGCATCGTCTCGATGTGCATCGGCGGCGGAATGGGCGCGGCCGGGCTTTTCGAAATGCTGTGACTCAGCCGCTGTGACTGGAGCCTGGGTTCTTTTTCGCCGGGCTTCTTCTGCTCGCAGGTCTGGGGCAGGTTTAAACGGATCTCGTCAGAGGCTCTTACACTTTACCGAGGTCACGAACACCAGGCAGGCTGTCAGCAAGGTGTGGAGTAACCTTCTGGCTGGCTACCAGCATGCTCGGAACGCCGCCAAGGCGATGGTCAAGCAAATGCAGCTCACCTCTACTGCGCCTGGTGGGGGCGAGGTCCACGCTCACGTCGATGAAACACTGGAGGAATCCTCACCGGTCTTGGCCGCCTTGATGACGTCTTCGACGGTGGTCGCCGCACCCGCGGTCCCGGTCCTGTGCCGTGCACCGATACTCTAATCACCAAGCACCGAGGGTGGTCCTGAGCCCAAGGGCTATCTCGGTGCGCAGGATGCCGCGTTCAACCTGCATGCCGCCCGCCGGCTGGCACCCAACGATAGGCAAGGCAGCGAGAGGCTGTGCCGGTATATTCTTAGTCCACCGTAGGCCCATGAACGCTTTCACCTCATGGAGGATGGCAAGGTGACGCTTACGTTCAAGCTGGGGTGAAAGGACAGTGCCCGGAGCATTGTCTTGGAAGCCAATGCTTTGCGCTCGCGGCTTCCGGCCCTCGTCCCACTCCCGTGTCGGCGCGACACGGTCTACAGTGGCGTTCGGTCCTCGCGAAGCAAGTAGCGTATTCTTGTGTTGCCGGGGTAGAATGAGGAGAAGACCAAAGCTCTGACCCCTCAGCCCCCTGGAAGCCCCCTTCCAATATTGGCGCTCCAAGAGGAAAACCGATCGGGAGGAGCGACTCCAGACAGACAGCATATCCCCTGGAATGAATGACTCAGACGTACCTTAGGCAGCGAAGTCGTGTGCCCGGACTGCGGGGGTCAACTTCGGCGGGTCTCCTTGGTGAAAACAGAAGTCACCCTACGGATGCTCCTGGCGGCACTGCATTTGCCACGAGAGCTTCACTCGTCGGGGCCGCCGAAAGTTGGTGCGGTCGAGCAACGTGCTGGGGAAGAGCGCTTGGACTAGGCGGGGAGATGGGTGAGGCCGATTGGGTGGATTGAAACCGAAGGGACCTGCGGGGAGACAATGGGGATAGGCGAGCCCGAGTTGGAAAGGCAGGGACTTCAGGGGAGGAAGCCCTGAAATTGTGGGGAATAAAGGGACGGGCGACGAGGAAAGGGGGAAAGGGCTTGCTAGTGATAAAGGCGGGACGCGGGGTCCCGGTTTTGAAAAAGGCGTTTGATTTACTTATGGCCCGTCCCCCATGAAGACTTTGAAGGCTCTCTCCTTAAACCAAGACTCAACCTTTTCTTTCGCAATTTTCGACTTTGGCGTGTCAATTCGCCTGACCTCCTCCTGGTACGTTGAGACTGTCACCATCAGAATTGGTGATTGACACCTACTAGGGAAGGTATTAGGTTCAATTGATGCGAAACCCCATAAGGTTACAATTTGTCCTACTCCGCAACGTGACCCTGGCTTTCCTATTGACCATGCCCGCTTTATCCCAGACTCGGGTGAGGCTAATGGAGGCCTCAGGGTTCTGGAATCCCGCGGTCGGGAAGTCCATGACACACTCCTCGAATTCCCGGTATGCCTTCAAGGTCACGACCCGGGGCGCACTCAGAATCGAATTGCGGTCGGCTTTAGTGAGTCAAGTCTACCTTCTAGATGGGTCGGGTAATCTTCTGAAAGATGACACATTAGGCACCATCGACAGGACCCTGGATCCCGGGAACTATACAGTGGTGGCCGCCACCCGTGATACTGAAATCGGGAAGTATTCTCGCTTCCACCTCAGCATGATCCGGACGGATGCGTCCCTTGCGATTACAGCATCACCGCAGGTTCTGGGCTCCCCCGCAAGTGTATTCGTCACCGAAAGGAGAACTGTGGTTCTCCGCGGTTTCACGGGTCTTGTCACCGACATTCGATGGTACAGGAACGGAATCTTAATCCCTGGTGCAAACGCGAATGAACTCACCATCATATCGGCAACTTCTGCCGATGCGGGGCAATACACCATGGAAGCAGTCAACGGTGCGGGCGCTCTCAAAAGCGCCGCGGCTACCGTGACCGTGGGAGGCTACGTACCTTCGCCCGTCATCTGGAAGCAATCGACATTCGTCATTGGGACATTCTGGGATGCCACCATGCAAGGGAGCAGCACCCTCGCTGATGAAGGCAAGGTAAAGATGATGTGGGATGCGGGCATAAGGCATGCGACTGGGTTGAACTCAGGACCTGGTTCGACGCTTTTTAGCAGCCCGAACCCCAGCGACGTCACAAATACCTACCGCCTCGCCCGGCATGCAGCCCAGTGTTGCCAGTACTCGATTCCGATGATGGCGACCGACAAACGTTTTCTGAATTCCATCATACCTTACCGCCAGGATTCAGTGACCGCTTCCGCAAATGATTATAAAACCCTCCCGACTAACCAACGGACGGCATTGCTGGGATACCATATTACCGATGAGCCCTGGTATCGCACTATAAACCGGTCGGTGGACGACACATTGACATTTAGTCTCGGGGATAATCTACTGAAGCTGGAGCAGATTCAGGCCGTCGATCCGGCGCGCCCCGGCTATGTGAATCTGCGGGCCAACTGGGGGTTCGATACCGAGGACCAGTATAAGGAATACGTCGAGCAATTCGCACTGCATCGAGACACCAAGATCATGTCCTTCGACTATTATGTCCTTGATGCCGGAAAGGCCAACGGGTATTTACCTTTGAGCGGACGCGTCTCTTTCTTTTGGCATAATAGGCTATTCGCAAACAGCGTGCGCTTGGCGAAAACCACACTTGGAAAGGACATAAGCTTCTGGGGCTACGGTTGCTCATCGGAGCATACTTTATCAGACGGACGGCACATGGTCAACCCGGACCTCTCCCAACTTCGGTATTACGCCAATGTACCCATGTTGTACGGTGCCAATGGGTTGATTTGGTTCACCTTTGCAAAAATCCAAAACGCCGACTACCTCAATGGACCCGAAATCGACGCTGCCCTCCGCACCCGGATGGCCTCGGTGAACTATTGGGCAAATGTCTTCGGGAACTGGGTCAAGGATATGGAGTGGGTCGCCACCGTCCACGGGTCCACGACCGATCCCTATTCAGGGGAGACCGGCCTTGACGATGTGGCGGCTCCGACCGGGCAGGTCGTTTTTCGCCCGGAGCATGGTTTTCCACCGCAGTTTGCGGTTGGGATCTTCAAAAGTAAATTTGCACATAAGTATGCCCTTTCCGTCTTCGATACTATAAATATTTTCCGATCAGATCACCTGCTCATCATGAACAAGAATATTACCAAACCTGGCACCAACAATATTCCGGGACCGGACAGTTGGAATTTCAGGGTTCAAGGATATCCGCGCGGAATCTGGATCACCCGTCCACGCGAGCCCACAATGTTGCTCCCCAGGACGGTGAACGCCGCTGACAATTCTGTTTCCTTCCCGGTGAACAATCTAGACCCCGGGGCTGTGCATTTGGTTTATCTCCAGCGGATCCCGGTTTCAATCCTGTTAAATCCCCTTATTCTATAAACGAAAACCTCCTCTCCAACCCCCCCTGGGATAGGATCTCGTCCAGGAGCATTTATCCCTAGAAAGGCGAATATGAAAAAGATTATTCTCACCACCCTCCTGATCGGTATCCTGTCTTCGACAGCTTTGGCGGCCTGGTCCAACCCGGTGCAAGTCAACAAGATCAAGCTCACGAATGACAACCGAATCCTCTTTTCAACCACAGCCTACCCAAATGATGCCCGCTGGTGGGTATTCGACGCGAGCACCGCGGTCGGTAAGAGCATGTTGAGTATTCTGATCGCGTCGAAAACTACTGGGATCTTTATCAAGTACGACGAAGGGTCGGCTTATCCCAATGGCACTGGCGGAACCGTTCAGGGGTGGTACTACGCGAACCAAGTCGAACTTCAATGAAAATGATCGTGCCTCGGTTCAAGCTATAGCTTGTGGATCGTGCCTGGAGCAATCCGTTTCCGGATCCTTACCGTGGATCCGCCCGATTCAGAGGATGCTGTTGGGATTAAAGTCTGGGAACTTCGTCCGACTCTAAACTGCGAGAACGAGGGACTGGACAGTAGTTTCCTCATTTCTTATCGATCCGACATCTGGGATTGCTTAGGACCAGAAATTAGGAGTCATCGCCCCGATTCCGAGCATGAAACCGGGCATTTACGAGATGTTCACCATGGCCACGCCCAATTGCAGTCGCCAGGGACCAGGCCCCTTGGCTATAGCCTCGGACATGAAGACCGCGTGGCCAGCCCCGGGGGGTGTTGTGGTGGCCTCATCCTCAACGGCCTGGGATTCACCAACCGGCGCCGTTACCTCACGTCTCAGTTCTTCGCGAACAAGCCGGTCGAACGCCTTCTGGATGTGACCATTTCAGCGCAGGACCTCAATGACTATACACTGGGGCATACTCTCCGATGATTTATCCGACTTCGGAGTCAGCTGACCTTTCGGTACGGACGAATTCGGCATTGCCCTGGAGCGTATAATCTGCTTGGAGGACTGGCTCACCTTGATTCCACCAGCATCAGAGTCTCCGGGGAATATGAGCAGGCCTTGGGAGAGTGCGGGGAGCCTGTCACGATCCATTTGACCCATGGTCATTCCAGCGACAAGCGGCCCGACCTGAAGCAGGTGGTGTTGTCTCTGGTGGTTAATAAGCCCAGCCAGATGCAGATTTGGATGGACGCCTTGGACGGAAACAGCTATGACAAAGTGAGCTTCCACGAGACAATCCGCAAGGTACGCGAGTTCCAAAAGCGAGTCAACCTGGATGCGGACTTCAAGTGGGTCGCCGACTCGGCCTTCTATTTCTCAGGCAGCTTGCTTGCGGCAAACAAGTATCTCTAGCTCACGCGCGTGCCCGATACGATTTCAAAGGCCAACGATTGAATGAGCCAAGAGGATGAGGCGGATATCCCGGATGACCGTATAAGACGGGTACAAGTATGTGGAATTCCTTTCGGTGCACGGAAACGTTCCTCTGCGTTAGATCCTGGTCTTTTCGGAACAAGCCTACGCGCGGGAAAAGGCGACACTCGAGAGGAACCTATTACACTCATCGTCTACAGAGAACTCTTTGTCGAAAGTAACCAAGATGACTTTGGAAATGTTTGTGTCATCCAAAGCGATTTCGGAATAAAATCCCATCCCGGGCGTACGCTCAACGAAGCCGTCGGTTTTTTCGATGGGGATCCACGCCTTGACGGCGGCTTTCACATCTGAGCTCTTTGCGTCGTCCGCGATCTGATCTCCGAAAATCTTCAAATGCTTTTTCGAATTGCGATGCTTCGATAGATCCTCAAGAACCGTCGCTTCATTGCGGGCATTTTTCGGCGCGGTTCCAGTTTCGACAATACCGGGGTACTTCAGTTTCGTACGCTTGACCTTCCCGGATACCTTCGTCAAAGTCAACATGTGATATGACAAGTTCCCTCGGATCCGGTTCGGGCCGGATGGAATGGCCATGACCTTGGTGGAGCTCGGCAGACGGACCGACCTTGATACCATGCAGTTGCAGGACACCTTGTTATCCCCCCTACGAAAGGTAAATTCCTGGTCCGGGGCAGGAACCGCCCCCTGGGAGACTATATGACCGTTCTCGAAGCCGCGAAGAATTGGGGTAGGTACATCGGCCTCAGCCTCCTCCTGGGGGCGACCGGAGCCAGAGCGGAAAAATGGCAGCGCATCAAATTGTACGACGGGGGCAATGGGGAAGCCGGCACTTATGCCGACTTCAACCATGACGGTAAGACCGACGTGGCGGCTGGCATGTGGTGGTGGGAAGGGCCCGGCTTCACCGTAAAGCACGCTTTCGGGACTCGGTCCGGTACCGGCCTCTATCCCTACGACTTCAACGGGGACGGCTGGACCGACCTATTGATGTATTCGAGCCAGGGCGGCGAAGGCTACATGTATATCAATCCCAAGACCACGGGGACCTGGGCCTCCACCAAGGTCGTGGAGCGCGCGGATGGCGAGAATCCGGATTTCCTCGACGTGACCGGAGATGGGAAGCCGGAAGCCTTCGTTTACAAGGACCGCAAGCTCGGCTGGTACGAGGCGGATTGGTCCAATCCCACGGCTCCCTGGAAGTTCGTATCCATCAGCCCCTACATCAAGACCAAGGTCAAGTGGTGCCATGGGTACGGTTTCGGAGACGTCAACAAGGATGGCCGTCCTGATGTGCTGGAAGCGGACGGATGGTGGGAGAACCCACCCGAGCCCAAGCCTGTCTGGACTTTCCACGCCTATGTCTTCGGGTACCGGAACGGCATAAAATATTTTCCCTTCGAGGATTTCCTGCTTTACGGTCCCGCGCATATGTACGCCTATGACGTGAACCAGGACGGGAAGAACGATATCGTCACCTCCGTGGACGCGCATGGATGGGGCCTCGCCTGGTACGAGCAATTGGATACCAAACTGGTCGATGGGTCGCCGGATTTCCGGAAGCACATGATCATAAATACGCGCAAGGAATTCGAGGCGGGCATTTACCCGGCCGCCCTGTCCCAGATGCATGCCGTCCTGCTTAGGGACGTGAACGAGGACGGTCTGCTCGACATCGTCACCGGCAAACGGAAATGGGCGCATGGCCGCGATCCGGTCGGCCCCGATACGGCCAAAGCGGTGAATGATCCGGAAGCTGCGGCGCCGGGGGTGATTTACTGGTTCGAGTTGAAGCGCGAGGGGGGCCAGGTGTCCTATATACCCCACCTGGTGGACAGCGCCTCGGGAGTGGGTACCCAGTTTGAGATGGGCGATATCGACGGTGACGGGCACCTGGACATCATCGAGGGCAACCAGGACGGGGCCAACGTTCTTCTGCAGAAAGCGCCCTTTCCCACGTCGACCACCACCATCGAAAATCTGGCCCGCTGGCGCCCGATCCTGGAGCGGACCCTGGTTTTCCGGGAACGCGAAGCCACTTTGACGGTAGGCACGCCTGGCCCGCACCGTCTGGAAGTGATCGATGCGGCCGGAACATCGAGGCTGTCCCGGTCCGCTGCGGGACCCGCGGAATATTCCTTGGGTTCCCTCGGCCGCGGAATATTCCTACTGCGGGTGGAAGGGGCCGGGAGCAAGGTGGTCCGGAAGGTTGCTCTGCTCGGCCGGTGACCCTGCCGAGTCGCGGGATTCCAACCCTTTAGGTCGGGGATAGTTCGGGGATAGGTTGGGGAAAAAGTCGGGGAACAGGTCGGGGAAATCACATCCCGCCTCCGGCTTCCCACTATTGGAATTCAGGCATATCCGAGGTCATGGGCTGGGTCACGTTTACCTTCGAAGGGGGTTCCGCGCTGTAAGCCACCGGCATATCAGCGGGAGAATTGAAAAACTTATTGCCTGTTATCGTCGAATTCGTCAGGTTCAAAGTGGAATTTTCCAGCAGAAACAGGCCAGTGGCGTAGCTGCCGACGATCCTGCTCTGGGTGTTAAGGTTAATGGTGGAATTCACTCCCCGGAACATCCATTGCTGGGTTTCCGCGGCCGAGAAAATGACTTTTTCCAGGCGCATGGTTGTCCCGTCCGCGTAGATCATATTGTAATCGGGCAGGCCGGAATTCGAAAAAGTAACGTTTCTCAGGATAACGGAAGCGCATGCATCGGTAGAAATGAAACCTCCAGACGAGGTATTGGGCTTGATCAAGAACCCGTCAATGACCGTGGAAGAGCTGTTCGCTACATCCAGCAGATAGCCATTGGCGCCGGCCGCATTCGTCAGGGTGACAGCGGAACCGCTGAAGTCCCGGCTGGACTCGGAATTCGGATGCCCGGCGGAGGAAAAGCCTCCGTACATGGACACATTCGGCGCGATCGGGAAGCCAGGGTAAGCGACCTTACCCGCATAGGTTCCCGAACCGATCCAAAGCTTGTTTCCGCTAGTCATGCCTCGCGAGCTCGCGAGAGCCGTACCGATTTCGGCGTAGGCATCCTCCCAGGATGTGCCGTCCTTTTTTCCTGCGGCGCCCTTCCTGACGAAAACCACGGTGGGCTGGTGATGGACTTGGATGGTCTTGGTGGCCGCTCCCGCCGAGGTGATGGAAAGTGTATTCGAACCTGTGGTCAAGTTAAAATCCTTGGAACCGTTCGAGCCATCGATGGTGTAATTGACGGTGAGGGAGGTAAGGCTGGTCACATATCCATCCGGTGGGGAAGTGATGGTGATGACCGGTTGGCTAAAGGTGATGGTTACCGATGCGGTATTGGAATTCCCCGCATTGTCCATAGCCGTGACCGTCAGGGAATTGGCGCCCACAGCCAAGGTAAGGGAGCGCGAATATTTTCCGGTTCCTGAAGCTGTCATGGCCCCGCCGCCCGGCCCGGTGGCGGTCACGGAAGCCACGCTTGACCTGGCATCGGACACGGAGGCGCTGAGGGTGAAGGCCGCGGAGGTAACGGTGCGATTTCCTCCGCCATCTATGGCAATGGTCGGACCTGTGCGGTCGACGAGAATGCCATGGCTCCCCAACGGAGACCAGTTGCCTTGGGCATCGGACTCCTGGACGTTCAGGGTTTGGGTTCCTTCCGCCAGCCCGGGCAAGATTACCTGGGTCCCCGTCACCAGCGTGGGATTGGGAGGAACTTCCGGCGTGCCCAGCCAATACCGATAGGAGCCATTGCCGTTCCCGCCCGAGGTCCACCTCCAGGTCAAGCTCGCGCTATTGGTCGGAGAGCCGGTGGTTCCCGTCGCATTCATGACGGGCGCTCCCGGCTTGTCCTTGTCCAGGATCACCTTGATGCTATCCTTTCCGGTATTACCGGCCGCATCGGTCGCAGTGCGGGCAATGGATTTCTCCCCGTCGCCAGCGGATAAGACCTGGCTGGTCTCTGTGCTCTGCGATACCCCGTCCACGGTCCAGGCGACGGTTACCGGGCTAGCCAGGACTTTGGAATTGGCCGCCGGCGAGGTGATTGCCACCACGGGCGCCTTGGTGTCCCGGATGACGATAACCGAAGCGGATCCCTTTGTCCCCAAGCTATTCGTGAATTCGCGGACGATGGTATTTTGCCCTTCCGATTTAAGGGTATCGAGGAGTCGGGTCGCCTGGACGATTCCATCCACGGTCCAAGCCACGGTAATCGTATTCTTGTTGGTGACCGCCCCGGAAACCGGAGCCGTGATCACCACTTGCGGGGCTTTGCTGTCCCGGCTGACCTTGACCGTAACCGAACCCTTGTTTCCAGCCGCATCGGTAAAATCGCGGATGATATCATGCGGCCCATCGGCGACGAGGGTATCCAGGAGTCGGGTAGTCTGGGCGATTCCATCCACGGTCCAAGCCACTGCGATGGTGTTCTTGTTGGTGACCGTACCCCCGGCGGGCGAGGTGATGATGACGACCGGCGCCTTGGTGTCATGGATGATTTTGACAACGGCCGAGCCCTTATTGCCTGCCGAGTCGGTGGCTTCCCGCGTGATGACATTCTCGCCTTCCGACTTGAGGGTTTCGGAGAGGAGGGTGGACTGCGCTTTTGCATCCACGGACCAGGCCACGGCCACGGTATTCTGGTTCGTTATGAGACCGGCAACTGGAGAAGATATGGCCACCAGGGGAGCCGTGATATCCAATTTCACCCTGACGGTGCCGGAGCCCTTTACCCCATTGATAGTGGTATCGATGACCACGGTATTCGGACCTTCCACCAAAGGAACCGATTTGGTCAAGGGCACATTGTTCACCTTATAGACGACAGTCATCGGAGTGGCCTTGATCCAGGCGCCTTCGCGGGGGCTGTCTATGACCACCAGGGGCGCGGAACTGGCTACCCGTATTAGGCGCTTGCCCTGTACGACATTCCCCTCGCCGTCCTTGACCGAGAAATAGGCGTAGAAATCGCCGGCCACGGAGTATTGGTGCGAAAGGTTCTCGGGAACCTTGGTATCGGTGCCCTCCCATACCGTATCGTTGTCCAGGCTCCATTTGAAGGCCACGATTCCGCCGAATTCCTGGGTCACCTTGGGATTGAAAACCACGGTAGCCCCCAAGGCCACGGAAACGTCTTCGCCCACATCCAGGACAGGCGCATCCTTGATGACGGTCACCTGGCAGGTATCGGACTTATTCGAATCGCCCTTGTAGTGGGCCGAGATCCAGGCTTCACCAGGAGCGATTCCGGAAACCTTGCCGTCGGCGGAAACCAAGGCCACTTCCTTATTCGAAGTACGCCAGTCCAGTAAGGAAGGCGCCGAGGAGGGAACGATGCGGGGTAATAAGGCCGAGGCGGAGGCTCCGATATAGACCTTCAGGATTTTAGGTGACAGCACCACGCTGTCCACTCGCAAGGGCTTGGCCACGCTCACGTCCAGGTAGGCTTGTTTGGAGGAATCGGCGGCCGCCCAGGCCGAAATCCTGGCCGTGCCCGGTAACCCTGAACGGATCAAGCCGGAGGCGTCCACCGTAGCTACGGTCGGGTTAGAGCTTTTCCATATGACATCCTGCTTTGCCTTCGGGGGCTGAACTTGGGCTTTCAAGGTCGCGGTATCGCCGCTATCCGATAAACTCAAGGCCTCAGGCATGATGACCACGCTCGCGGGAGGAGGGATGCTGTCCTTATTGGGTTCGGGATCCGGATTGGGATTAGGATTGGGATTAGGATTGGGATTAGGATCGGGATTAGGATCGGGATTAGGATTGGGATTAGGATCCGGATTGGGATTGGGATTAGGATCGGGATTAGGATTGGGATTAGGATTAGGAAGTTTCACTGCAACGGTTCCCTTGCCGACCACCCCTTTGTCAATGGCATACGACTTGGTAAAAACCAAGCCGGGTTCTTTCTGTTTGGTGGCCGTCACCAATATCTGGAAGTTCTTTCCGAGGCTATCCGGCAGGGATATTATCCCAACTGCCTTTCCGGGTCCCAAATTCCCCTGGTAAAGCACCACGGGTGACTCCGCTCCAGTTCGGGACGCCGTGATCCGGATGCTATCGTAGCCCTCATTGCTCAGGGAATCGACGATCGACTTGAAATTCAGAACGGCGCCAGGTGTCCCCACCGGATTGTCCGAATTGCATGCAAGAAAGCCGAAAAAGGCAGCCAGAACGGCCAATAGGGAGACCATCCGTTGCAAGGATGTAAAGCGGATTGCGAATGCGGGCATGATTGTGTTCATCGGAATACCAGGCTATCTTTCGGGGCTGAAGTCGTTTTATACGGTTCGTTCACAAAAATATATCCGGCGACCGCCACGGCGACTCCAGCGGTGCTGGCCGTGACCCATATCCAGAAGCTTTCCGCCTTGGCCCGGGTCTCCTCCTTGGAGGCATAAATCACCTTGAGGTAAAGTGCGCGCACAAGGGATTTCCTGTGACGGTTGAGAACTTATTGTTTGGATGCTCACCACGGGGTATTTGTAGCATCCCTAAATGACAAATATTAATCGGCCAAATTTCGCCGATTTCTTGGGTTATGTTAGTCCTTGCTGAACCCGACCGGCCCGGTGGCATTGGAGATGGGGAAGGAGAGGAAATGGGGAAACCGGGGCATGCCTGGTTGAACTGAACAAATGCACGGGCCGGCATGCGTCTTTTGGATAGCCGTCGGAAAGACCCCCACATCGCGGGGGGCGGGAAGGCCCTTCATATTTCCTTCCTATCTTTTTCGTGGATGCGACGGGGATGAACGCTTCTTGTGTTTGCCCGCTGGCTTACCCCATCCTCGGATGCAAACCAAAACTGGGGAATTCAATCATGAAAAAAATGTTCTCCATCCTTCTATTTGCCGCCTTGCCCCTGATTTCTTTCGCCCAATCCCAGTGGACCTGGCGAAATCCCCTGCCCCAAGGAAACCGGCTTAGCGGGGTCACCTTCACTGGCACGCAACTGGTGGCCGTTGGCGATGGCGGCGCCATCCTCACTTCGCCGGACGGCATCTCATGGACCGTGCGTAATTCGGGGACGACAAACTGGCTGAGCTCCGTCATTTCAACCGGAACGCAACTGGTGGCGGTGGGTGGCAACGGAAGTAGTGGCACTATTCTCACTTCACCGGACGGCATCACCTGGACACCGCGTACTTCGGGGACCACAAACGACCTGATTTCCATCGCTTACACCGGCTCGCAACTTGTGGCGGTGGGTGGTGGCGGCGCCATTCTCACCTCGCCGGACGGCATCACCTGGACTACGCGCATTTCGGGGACAACCAACAAACTGATGTCCATCACCTTCACCGGCACGCAATTAGTGACGGTGGGCGGTAACGACATTAGTGGCACCATTCTTACTTCACCAGATGGCATCACCTGGACGCCGCGCGCTTCGGGGACTGCGGACAACCACTTCGCAATCACCTGGACCGGCACGCATTTGGTAGCGGTGGGTAGTGCCGCCATTGGCGGTACCATTTTCACTTCGCCTGACGGCATCACCTGGTCGGCGCGCGATGCCGGAACGACAACCTACCTGCTCTCCATCATCTGGACCGGAACGCAACTGGTGGCCGTGGGTAACGGCAACATTCACACCTCGCCTGATGGCACCACGTGGACACCGCAAAATTCGGGGGTGACAGACCACCTGCAATGCGTCACCTCCACCGGTTCGCGACTGGTGGCCGTGGGTGATGACGGCACCATTCTCACCTCGCCCGACGGCATCACGTGGACCCAGCGTACTTCGGGGACGAATGACAACCTGTACTCTATCGCTTCCACCGAATCGCAACTGGCGGCGGTGGGGAGTGAGGGCGCCATTCTCACGTCGCCCGACGGCATCACCTGGACCCCGCGCGCTTCGGGGACGACAGCCAACCTGTATTCCATCACCTCTATGGGATCGCAATGGGTGGCCGTGGGAGGTGGCGGCGCCATTCTCACCTCGCCGGACGGCATCACCTGGACAGCGCGCGCTTCGGGGACGACAGACTACCTATACTCAATCACCTCCACCGGCTCGCAACTGGTGGCCGTGGGCGATAGCGGCACCATTCTCACTTCGCCTGACGGCATCGAATGGATCGCGCGCGGTTCGAGGACGACAAACTGGCTGAGCGCCATCATCTCTGCCGGCTCACAATGGGTGGCCGTTGGCGATAGCGGCACCATTCTCACTTCGCCTG
>JBDSIO010000187.1:0-5319 GCA_039917895.1 Fibrobacteria bacterium
CGGGATGTTGCGCACGTTGAAAAACGGCTTGAGCAAGGAGATGGGGATGTTGCAAGGGCTCTGCAGTAACGTCAAGGGTACTTCACGGTTGGCGAAGCCGGAATGGAGCGGGCGCGATTTGGCGATCTTGCTGAGCAGGCCGATGGAGCGGCTGGTGGCGGCTATATACGCGACCAGGCCCGGAGTCTGGAAAACCTTGGGATTCGCGAGCAGGGCCTCCAGGATCGAGTCGCGCGTGATGTTCTGCATGATCACGGCCTTCATGTCCAACGCTCCCTCGTCCACGCCTTTCAGGAAGGACTTGGTCAGGAGATCGCGTCCCACCCAGGCGGGATAGGATTTCAGGCCGAAGTTTCCGGTAATCGTGGTGCCCGCCATCTTGGCGCCGCTGCTCGCGAGCGCGGGCTGGAGCACGCGAGCCGAGTCGCCCGCTTCCATGGTGAACATCCCTCCGTCGTGATAAGAGGCCATGGCCTTTTCGATCCAATCGAGAGGCCCCGCCTTTTCCCCCGCTGCCTCCCAGGTCCAGCGGCTCAGGGTAGAGAGTGCGATCAGATCCAGGGTAGGGATCTTCTTCTCTCTCTGGGTCTCCATCAGCGTGGCCAGACGGGCGAGACTTTCCCGCTTGGCCAGCTTGGACAACCATTTCTTGAACAGACCTTCCTTCATGTGCGCTTCGAAGCTCACGATCTTCAGGCCCACCGGCTCGCCGTCCTCCTGGCGACGGGCCAGGTCCAGGCCTTCGTGCACGGCCTCATCGTAGATGCGCAAGCGAGGCAGGATGCGCGCCATGGTCTGCATGTTGTAAGGATCGGTATTCTCGGACAGCCAATTGACCCTATCCTTGAGGCCTTCGGCTTCGGACCGGAGCAGGTTCACCAAGGTCTTGCGCTCCTCTTCCGGCAGGGTTTCGCCATCCAGCACCCTTTTGAACGCGTCCCGCGCGGCCTGGATGCCGCCCTCCACGGCTTCGGGATCCTTGTCGAACAGCCATTCCGTCTTGTCCGCGAGTTCGTGTTCGCTGTCGGTGAGGGCGCACCCCGCGTGGATGCGTTTCCATAGCCGGCGGATGCGCCGCATCTGCAGCGCGCGGCTGCCGGTCTGCCGATCCGGCACCCCGATGTCGAAAAGGAAGAACAGCACCCGTTCCAGGATTTTCTGCGGCGGGTTTCCGTCCATGAACAAGGCCATCAACTCGTCGGGCGGGTACTTCTCCTCCTTGCCCTTGAAGAAGTCGGACAAGCGTTGCGCGCCCATGTCGAAATCCTGGAGCGTCGCCAGGGTCTCTTCCATATGGTTCCAGGGCGTTGTGAGAGGCATCTTGAGATTCTACCATAGTTGGTCTCAGGTTGGCCGCGGGGGAGGTCTGATAGAAGGCAAAATGAAAAATGAAAAGTGAAAAATGCAAAGTTGCGGAGAAGATCTTGCTCCCCTGGCTCCAAGCAGATAAGGCCATCACAGACTCCTTTCACGGTAATCCAGGCATTTTGCTCTCCTGGCCCCTGACCTAGACCAACCCATTTTTCACTTTTCATTTTTCACTTTTCATTTTGAATTCTCTCTTCACATACCCCAGTTGCTACCTTCCCCCCTCATGCCATCCCGTACTCTCGTTCTTACCGGTGGCGGCACCGCCGGCCACGTCATTCCCAACCTGGCCCTGCTGCCGTTGCTTTCCCAAGCGGGCTGGAAGGCCGAGTACATCGGATCCGTAACTGGCATCGAAAAGCGCCTGGTGGAGGCCAAGGGGCTTCCCTTCCACGGCATCGCTTCCGGTAAGCTGCGCCGGTATTTCGACCGCAAGAATTTCTCCGATCCGTTCCGCGTCGTCGCCGGCGTGTTCCAGGCCTGGAGACTTCTCGGGCGCATCCGGCCCCAGGTGGTATTTTCGAAGGGCGGCTTTGTGGCCGTTCCCGTGGTGTTGGCCGCGCGCCTGCGTGGCATTCCCGTCATCGTGCATGAATCGGATTTGACTCCGGGGCTGGCCAACCGGCTGGCCATTCCGTTTGCCAAGTCCGTATGCGCAAGCTTTCCCCAGACCATGGGGCATTTGCCTCCGGCCAAGGCCGTGCTGACCGGTGCGCCCATCCGCGCGGAGTTGTTCCACGGTGATCGCGTAAAAGGCGAGACGTTCCTGGGTTTGGGGTCGGGAGCCGCCGATGCCGGTGGCAGTTTCGGGATAAGCGGAAATGCCGCCTCTGGCGGAAATGCCGCCTCTGGCGGAAGCGACGCCTACGGCGGAAGCGCCGCAAAAGGTAGCGGCGGAAGCCCCGGGACGGACGCGGCATGGAAACCCTTGCTCCTAATTGTGGGCGGCAGCTTGGGATCCCGCAATCTCAACAAAGGCGTGCGCGCGGTGCTGCCCGACCTGCTCGCGCGCTACCGCATCGCCCATCTGTGCGGAAAGGATGGATTGGACAAGTCCCTGGAGGGCCGAGCCGGCTACGCCCAACGCGAATACGTCGGCGACGAGATGCCGGACGTGCTGGCCGCAGCCGATCTGATCCTTTCGCGCGCGGGTTCCAACGCGATTTTCGAATTCCTGGCTTTGCAGAAGCCGCATCTGCTGGTGCCCCTGCCTTTGACCGCCTCGCGCGGGGATCAGATCCTCAACGCCCGGGCCTTCGCGGCCGAAGGCTACAGCCGGGTGCTGCCCGAGGAAGAGATGGGTGGGGGGCGTCTGGCGCAAGAGTTGGAAATTCTGGCGGCACAGGCGGACATGTACCGAGAGGCCATGCGCGGAAGTCCGTTCCGCGACGGCGCGCGCAAAGTCATGGAAGTGATAGACCGGTTCGCCTAAAACGGTATTTGCTAAGCTTTACCCATGGAAATCCTAAAGACCATCGTCGATCTGTTCCTCCATCTCGATGTCCACCTCACCCAGGTGACCAGCGACTACGGAGGCTGGACATACGCCATCCTCTTCCTGATCGTGTTCTGCGAAACGGGCCTGGTGGTCACGCCCATCCTGCCGGGCGACTCCCTGCTGTTCGCGGTCGGAGCCCTGGCCGCCCTGGGATCGCTCCAGGTAACCTGGCTGTTTCCCCTATTGTTCACGGCCTGCCTCATGGGCGATCTGGTCAACTACTCCGTGGGCAGGTACCTGGGCGCCAAATTGTTCCGCAATCCCGATTCGCGCTTCTTCAAGCGCGCTTATCTGGAACGCACCGGCGCTTTCTACGCCAAGCACGGCCCCAAAACCATCGTCATGGCGCGCTTCGTCCCCATCGTGCGCACCTTCGCCCCTTTCGTCGCGGGCATGGGCAGCATGCGCTTCCGCACCTACATCCTTTACTGCGTGGGCGGCGCGATATTGTGGGTCGGGGTCTGCCTCGCCGCGGGTTACCTGTTCGGCAACATCCCCGTGGTCAAGAAGAACTTCTCCCTGGTGGTCCTGGCCATCATCGCCTTGTCGATGGCGCCCGGCGTGATCGGGTTCATACGCTCCCGCCGCCCCGCTTCCGCCGCCAAGGGCTGAATCCCCTGAAATGGCGACTGTGGTCCGAACCGGCGGTCGAAGGTCGCGGGCCGCAAGCGCCTGGCTTCGACCAAACTCCACCACCGGTCCGGTTTTTCCATACCCTTGCCGGGATCTGCGGAGACGGGGTATTCCCTCGACGGCCCTAAACCGGCCGTGCGGACCTCCAGGGCAATCATGCTAGTGATCGCACCGCCATCCCGATAAGCCCGCCCCCGGCGATCAACCACGTGCCGGGCACATTCCTGCGGAACAGCAAATAGAGCGCCGCTGCCAATAGCGCCGCCGTGGTCCCATCCGTCACCGAAACCTTCCCCGTCTGCCAGGCCGCCCCCGCCATCAGGGCCAGCGAGGCGGTGTTGACGCCGTCGAGGACGCGTCCCAGCGCGTCTGAACGACGCAGGCGCGGAATCCAAGGATTGGCGATCGCGACGAACACGAAGGCGGGCAGGAAGATCCCCAAGGTGGCCAGCGCGCCTCCCGGAAAGCCTCCGAGCACATGGCCGATGAACGTGCCGGTGGTGAAGAACGGACCGGGCGTGAACTGGCCCACGGCGACCGCATCCATCACCTGAGACTCGGTCAGCCAGCCGGTGCGTTGCACGAACTCGGCGCGCAGGAACGGCAGCAGCACGTAGCCGCTGCCGTACAATACCGATCCGATTTTCAGGAACTTCAGAAACAGCAGGGTGAGGGTGAAGGGTACGGTAAGCGGCGCGGCAATTGGCACGGAAAGCAGGCCCACAGGGAGAGCGGCAGCCGCGCAGCCTGCCGGGACCGCGGCCACGGTGGCGGCTAAAGGGGAGAGTAGCGCCCCGGGTAATCCAGGGACCCCGGCGCATTTATCGTCGCGATTTCCATCGTGATTTTCGTCGTGTTTCCCATTTGAAGTCGTCCGGGGCGATCCGCCCTCCGCCTCCTGCTTCCCTGCGCCCGGACCCTTCCCTCCCGGCGTCATCCGACTGAGGGCCAACGCGGCCAGGCCGGTTCCGAACAAGAGCGCGATTTCATTCGCTCCGGCGAAATACCACGCCAGCACGGCAACGAATCCGATTTTGCGCGCCGCATCGTTCAGGGCCGTGCGTCCCAGGTTCCACACCGCGTGGAGGATAAGCGCGACCACCACGGGCTTCACCCCGTACAGCAACCATCCGAGTTGCGGAAGCGCGCCCGATCGAGCGTAGGCCCACGCCATGGCCGAAACCAGCAGCATGGCGGGCACGATGAAGCAGGTGCCGGCGGCGATCAGACCGGGCCAGCCCGCGCGGAGATATCCCAGGTGGATGGCCATTTCAGTGGAGTTTGGGCCGGGAATCAGGTTGGTCGCCCCCAGCAGGTCGAGAAACGCCTCTTCGCTCAACCATTTGCGCCGTTCCACCGCTTCTCGACGCATCAGGGCGATATGCGCGGCCGGCCCCCCGAAAGCCGTGGCTCCCAGCTTCAGGAACAGTCCCGAGACTTCCGCCAGGTTCGCGAGATTCGCAGCTTTGAAAAGTTCGCGCATCGTAGCATGGAAGGGTAAATCGCGATCGATCCGGTTCCAAGCTTCGGCGTTGGTGCGGAAGGCTTTGAAGTGACGGCGATCCTCTACAAACCGTTCAGACCGCGTAACCGATGACGGCCGTGCCAGCCATTCAGGCCATGGGACGTCGGGCCGGGGTCCTGCGGTGCCGGGCCTTGGCGCCCGGAATGCTATATTTTCAACCCGTGAGCAACCCCATCCGTTACGAAGATCGAGGCGCTTCCGCCGACAAGGCCGAAGTCCACAAAGCCATCGCTGGGGAGCATCCCGGCCTGTTTCCCGGAGCCTTTTGCAAGGTCCTGCCCGATTCCCTGACGGG
>JBDSIO010000188.1:0-15913 GCA_039917895.1 Fibrobacteria bacterium
ACGCTGTTTATGAAATCCGTAATGATGGATCAGATCGAATCGGGTGACGACCTGCTCCGCCAACCGGCGGCTGTCCAGGATGGAAAGGAACTCGTTGTTATCACCCTGGCCCAGGAAATCGAACGACTTCAGCAGGCCGCCCAACGGCATATCGCCCATCAGCGAGCCCAATGGGGAAGACATCTTCTGCTTTGAGGGCAGCACGATTACGGTCGAGGTATAGCGGCTTTGGAGGAGGAGCACGGTTGCGACGGCGGAGCCGCAAATCAGGATCATCCCGATCAGGATGAACCATTTGTGTTCCAGGAGGATGAGAATGAGATCCAGGATGCTTACTTGCCCGTGCCGGTCGGATCCGTTTCCATTCCGTTCCGTCTTGGCATCGGACCCGTCCGCAACCTTGTTCCATCCTTGCATTTCAGCTCCGAATCTATTTGACGAGGCCGAATTAAGTTACTTATTAGGAAATTAAAATCCAATCGAAAGTGCCCGAAAACGCTTGAAATTTAGGTTTTTTCGCCCTTTTAAACCAGTATTGCTGTCCGCCACCTTCCTTAACTTGTATACTTGGAATGATGAGAATTTTTTCCCGCGGTCACTTGTCGTGAACCGCCCGCCATCCCTGCGGCGAAACTACATCTTCAACGTCAGCCTGTCCGTGCTCAACATCGCCTATCCGGTGGCGACCTTGACCTATGTCAGCCGCATTGTCGGTCCTGAGCTGTTGGGGCGCTACTATATCGCAGCGTCCTTGGCCGGATACTTCCTCATCATCGCCGGTTTGGGTATTCCTATGTACGGCGCTAGGGAAGTGGCGCGCCGCCGCAATGATCCCGAAGGCCTCAAACGGCTTCTCTCGGAACTGTTCGTTTTGAATGGGGTCGCTTCCGCGGCGTGTTACTTCCTCTATGCCGCAATCGTTTTCGCGGTTCCCCAGCTGCGCCGCGATTTCCCCTTATTCCTTCTCGTCGGTTGCTCGATCCCTGTTAACGCCTTGTCCGTGGACTACCTGTTCACCGGCCTGGAGGATTTCCGCAACATCGCAATCCGTAATTTCATCGTCCGTTCGGCTGGGCTTTCCCTGCTATTGGTAGTGGTGCGTGGCCCCTCGGACTTTACCACCTTCGCCTGCCTGGGTGTCGCCGTCGTGGCGCTAGGCAACGGATTGGGGTTCATTGCCGCCCTACGACGAGTCGGAATCCGCTTTCGCGGGGCCGACCCCCGCGCTCATTTCCGGCCTTTACTGACGCTTACCGGGATGCTGGTCGTCACGGCGTTGTACACCAATCTGGACAGCGTTACCCTTGGGCTCATCGCCGGAGAACGCGAAGTGGGAATCTACAACTCTGGATTGCGCATAAGCAAGTTCCTCGTCGTCATGGTAACGTCCATCGGCGTGGTCCTGATACCCAGGCTCACTGAGTACCTCGCCCAGGGAAGGGATGCCGAGTTTTCCGGATTGGCTCGCAAGTCGCTCGATCTCATTTGCTTTCTCGGGCTTCCGGCGATGGTGCTGCTCTGGTTCGGCTCGGACGCCATCGCGTCCCTGGCATTCGGATCGCAATTCTCCGGGGCGTCCGGAATCATGCGTTTAACCGCTCCGCTCATCATCGTGATCGGTTTCACGAACTGCCTGGGAATGCAGATGCTATTCCCCAAAGGCGAGGAAAAGCTCCTCTTCGCGTCCATCGCGGTGGCGGCGGCCGTAAACGTCGGCCTCAACTTGCTCCTCATTCCCGCGCTCGGAGCGAAGGGCGCCGCAATCGCGACCCTGGCCGCCGAAACCGCCGTGCTTATCGTCCAGGCGGCCATGGCCTGGAAACGCCATGCGCTCGGCAATATGATCGATTTCCGCACAGCGCTATATGCGGGTGCGAGCCTGCTGGCGTGTTTGCCGTTCCTTGCGCCATGGCCCACCGTTGTTCCGGTGGCGTTGCGGTTGGCCTTGGAATGCGCGGTGGGAGGCGCTTTGTATCTAGGCTGTCTTGCCATGTGCAAGGATCCACTGGCCCGTGAGTTTTTGGGTCGAATGCGGCGCCTGGGTGGGTTCAGCCTTCAGGCTCCCAGAAGTTCCCGGTAATAGCCCATCGTTTCGGCGGCGCAGGCGTCCCAGGTGAATCTCGTGCTGCGTTTGCGTCCCGCTTCCGAAAGCGCGCGAGCTGCCGCGGCATCAAACAGTACCGCCTCCAGCTGCGCTGCAAGTTCCCCGGGATCCTTGGGATCGAAAAAAACCGCAGCCTCACCCGCTACCTCCGGCAAGGAACTGGTGCGCGAAGCGACCACGGGACATCCGTAACCCATCGCCTCCACGAGGGGAAGGCCGAATCCCTCGTACAACGAAGGATATGCCAGAACCGCGGCGTGGCCGTAAAGGTTGGCGAGCAGGGAGTCCGGGCCGGTCAGTTGATCGATCCGATCGGCAACACCCAGCAATCGGGCTTCCTCTAGTTCGGCCGGGGTGAAGGGCGTGCCTCCGAAGCAGACAAGGCGGAACTCCCTGTGGATGCGCGGCGAACGCCCAAAAGCCTTGAGCAGCGTGCCGAAGTTCTTGTGTGCGATGCGTTGACCCACGTAAAGCAGATAAGGTTCCGGCCTCAGGGGCGAGGGTCCAGGGTCGAGCGTGAGCGAATTGCCCAAATAGATGGTTTTGATTTTTTCCGCCGGAATATCCCATCTCGATATCAGATCGCGCCTGGTGGATTCGGATATCGAGATGATTCCGTCCGCCCTTTCCAAGGTCTTGCGCTTGTCCGTGATTTCCTTGAATCCGGGAGGGAACATTTCCGGAAAGATTTCATAGGTCATGTCGTAGACGTTGACCACGCGCTTGCCCTTGAATCCAGGGTGGATGTCCGAATAATAGGTCTGGTGGAGGAGATCCGCGCGCGACCTGCGCGCGAACCACGGGAACAGAGCGGCGTTGGCGGCGTTGAACAGCCGTCCGGTCCTGCGGATGCGGGGACGCCGCATGCCGAAGAAGGATTCGAAGGATGCCCGATCCTTCTCCAGACCGTATTCGTTCAGGTGGAAGCCCATGAACACGGAAACGTCGAAATCCGGATCCCGGGCGATGCGGCGAATGATCTCGGTGAAATAGCGCGTGATTCCGCTGTAGGGAAACGCGCAGAAGAATTCGTGGTCGTAGAGTACGCGGCTCACGACCGCATCTCCACGAGCAGAACGCTATTCGCCGGCAGGTCGATCCAGGCCTCCGTCCTGCCGTTCCCATCGGCGCGCAGTGAGTCGGGGAGGCCCTCCTTGGTTTCAAGGAGACGGGACAGCTTGCGGTAAGTCTCCTTGTTCGCGTCCCAAACCGCCCGCTCGGCTGCGCCGAATTGGTGTTCCATGCAGGCGTCCGCAGAAGCGACGGAAAGCCCCTTGGCCTTGAGATCCCGTTCCAGGGCGGGAAGATAGTTCGCATGCCCAGCATCAACGTGAAAGTGTTTCAGGCCATAGGCGCGTCCGGGTTGGAGTCCTCTCAGCCGAACCAGGACGGATTGGTTGACCGATGCCCCCCGCTCCGCACGATAATGATAAATCAGGAATTGGTTTTCCCCCGGACTCACATGGGAAGCAATGCCGTCGATGTAGGGGGGCGAAAAGGAAAGGCCGCTACGGTGGGCCTGCACCGCGGCGCGCGGTTTTCCTTCCATGCGGCGGTACATTTCCACCACATTGGCGGAGGCGGATGGAAGACCCCCATGTTCGACGAATTGGGAGACATGCGAGGCGCTGACGAAGCCCCACTGCACATAGCGGTGAATGCCGGCATCCTCCGCGACTTTGAAAATGGCCGCGTTCCAGGCCGCGCCCATTTCCGATCCTTCGCTCCGGAGCAATAGTCCCGGACTGAATAGGTTGCCTTCACCAACGCTGATACGGATGGGATTCCGGGGAAATGCCCTTCGGATCGCCAGACGGAAAGCGCTCGTTATCGATTCCAATCCGCGAGGATCCTTTCCTACTTGGGTGCCTTCACCGCCATAACCGGAAAAGGCGAAATCCAGGGTGTCCGATTCGGAGCGGACTCTTGGCAGCGTCAGATGCTCGGGACAACGGTTATCCGCGTTTGAGGCCAGCCATGAGATCAATGGAGCGGTCCAAGCATCCTTCGCGCCCAGCGAACCGACATTGGGAATCACCAGGTTGCCCAGCCCCAGGTTGGCTTTGACGCCGGCATCCCGCATCCCGGCCAGCGTACAATCGTAGAGATGCTCATATTCCAGCATGTTTCCGGGATCAGAAACCCCGGCGACGGAACGGGGGTTCCAGGAGTCGCCGTTGTCGGGCTCTCGAAGTAGCTGGTAACCCCACCGATCCACTTCCTCCGCGGAGAAAGGTCCGGCGGTTCGTAGGTGCGTGAAAAGGGCCTTGATGTACCGGTAATACTTTTCGTAGTCGACAGGTCCGTCCGTGACCCACCCGAATACCCCGGGGGTTCGATGATCGGGTCGGCACAATGCGATCGGAACGGGCCCGATGTCCACCAACGGGCGCAGTCCTTGAGCCATGAGAATGGCGAGAGCGCGAAAGAAGGGGTGGCCGGGATCGAACGGCGCCAGGATCCCGGCGGAATCCCGGTACAAATCGGGGACGGTGAATTCTCCATCGGGCCTGGCGCCGGTTGCCATCACCAAGGCGATTTCACCGATGGACTGCTCGAATCGCGGAGGTGCGGCCGGGTCCCAGCGTTTCCAGGGCATCCAGGCATTCTGGCGTTTCCACACGGGCCTTATGATCGGCGAGGCTTCCGAGCCCGGGGCGGGCCTCCAGGGCTTCGCGAAATCGATTTCGATTCGCACCGATGCCGATGCGCCGCCCAGCCACAGAAGCATCGGTAAAGGCCAACTCCGGCGAAGGGCGCCGATTCGCATGAGGGTTTCGGGCCTTACTGCGTCTGCAGCACGATGATGGTTACGATCAGGCTGAGAATGCCCGGCACGATTTGGATGATGGGCATGAATACGTTGGTCCACCGCTTGTATTCGATGGCCGCGGGCACCACGATAATGTCGCCCGGCGAAATGTCGCGGATATCCTTGATCTGGGTGACGCCCTTGTAAGATGCCAGTACGTACGCGTTCTTGACATCGGCTTTATCGGTGGTGCCTTCAGCGCGGGATAGGTAATCGGAAAAGTCGTCCCCGGATCTGAAAGGATAGGTTCCGGGTTTGCGGACATTGCCGCTGATGTAGATGCAATTTTCCTTACGCGGGATATGTATTTCGTCTCCGTCCTCCAACAGTGAGGCCCCGCCTTTGCCGGAAACGTCCAGCAAGGTGAAGTCGCCCGATGAAGAAAGGTCGGTGAATGACGAAGCGACTTCCGGTCGAACGGATTGCCGGCCTATGCCTTGGGGCTTTCCCCCTGCCGGGATTCCCACCAGGGACTTTTCGGAAATGGAAGCGGAGAGGACATCGAGCCTCCGATGGCGCAGGATGAACACCCTTTCCGGACTTCCGTACTCGGTGGCGCCTCCGGCCAGCCGAAGCATGGTTTCCACCGATCCTCCACCAGGCGAAACGGGATAGGTTCCGGGCCTTTTGACCTCGCCGGTAATCTGAACGGTGTCCGGACGCCCGTTGGTCTCTTTTTTCCCGATGCTGATGACATCGTTAGCGTAAATCGGGAGGGATGCCGCCTCCGACAACGTCATAGTCCTGATCGGGCCTCCGCCGTTGCCGCCGGATCGCTGGAGAAGCACGGCGGTAGAGTCCGCGCTTTCATTGAGATTGGCCAGTGAGAGGATGTCACCGACGGTTTCTCCCGAGCGGAGCGGAACCCATCCGGAAACGAAATCGCGCACCTCGCCGGTAACGTAAACACGCGAATCGACCTGGTCTATGGCAATGAGATCGCCGGGATAGACATATGGGTTTTGATCAGGATCCTGCTTGTTGAGGAACCGCAGCAAGTCATACTCTTTCAGGCTGTCCAGGTTCCGAACCCGGATCCTGCGGAGATTGAATTTCTCCGGCGACGGCACCGTTCCGCCGTTGGCGAGCTTCAAGGCATCCAGAATGCGGAGGTTGCCCGAAAGTGAAAGCGTCCCGGGATTGACCAATGTTCCGGTAACGGAAACCGTGGAAGTCTTGACCCTGCTGATGGTGATGTAGACTTCGTAATTCTTGCGGAGGCTTTTCTTCACTTTTTCTGCGATGATGATTTTTGCCTTCGCCAAAGAGACCTTGCCCACCGGAATCAGCCCCAGATCCCCGTCGTAGAGATTCCCTTCCGGGTCGACTACGGGATGGTAATCCTGGCTCGGCATGCCGACAATGGATATCTGGAACTGATCTCCTCCACCCACGAGGTACCGTTGGGGATCCAGCGAATTGTCGAGACCTTCCGACCCGCTTTGGTCGGCCGAAGATCCTTTTCCAGCGGCATCCCCGAAATACTTTTTGATCAGTTCGGGAGGAAGTTCTATGCCTCTGACGGGTTGGGACTGGACGAGCAGGAGGAATGGAAGGGTAATCAAGTATAAGGATTCACGAAATGTCACTGCGGAGGATTCCTCTCTTTCCGGATGGGAGGCCGCTCCGGGAGCGGGGCGGTGTGAAAGTTACATAACTTCGGGTAGGCGGCCCATGCGCGCGACCGGTTCCGGCCGATCAATCGGACAACTGCTGCAGAATCTCATCCGCCTTTTTCCGGTTCCCGGCATTGAAGTACACCGCGGCGATGTTCTCAATCCCGCTACGCCCCTGGATGCTTCCCTGGGCAAAAGCGGCCTTAAACTCCTCCAGAGCCCTGTCGTACCTGGCCTGCCCGAAGAACAGCATCCCCCGCTTCAGGCGGATTTCCGGCCTTTTGATCCCCGCCTTGACCGCCTGCTCCAGGGTCAACAGCGCCAGGAAATCGTCGCCGCGCCGTTCGTGGATGGCGGCGATGCGCATATAGTACTCCGTGCGCTTGGGATCGATGAGCAGGCCTTCCTCATAGGCGCGCACGGCCTTGCGATCGTTCTCGCCCAGTTCATGCAATTGCCCGAGGTAGAAATACAGGTCGGCGGGCGGGGCGGGGAGGCTGAGCAGCGCTTCGTCCATGACCTTGACGGCGCTGGCGTAGTCGCGGATGCGCCCATGCGCCTCGGCCATGGCTAGGTAGATGTCGGGCTCATTCGGATCCAGCTTCAACGCGGCTTCGAAGTTCTGCAGGGCCTCGGCAACGTCGCCGCCCTTCAAGGCCAGTTCGCCCAGCATCTGATAGGCCTTCACGTCGGGGCCGTCGATCTCGAGCACGCGCCGGAAGCACGGAAAGGCGTCGCCGACCGCGCCCAGTTGGTAGTAGACCTCGCCCAGGGTCATCCAGGCCCGGGTGAAGCTGGGCGATTCCTCGATGCTGCGGCGGTAGGCCACGATGGCCTTGTTGTAGGCCTTGGTCTGCACATGGCAGTTCCCCAGGTTGAACCAGGCGAAGGTGCGGTTGATGGCGAACTTGTCTTTCAGGGCGGTTTGCCGGTACTGGTCGGCGGCGGCGGCGTAGTCGCCTTTTTCATACAGGCGGTTGCCCAGGGCCAGGGGATCCCGGGGTACCGTCGAAGCGGAGTCCAGGGGAGGTTCGGCCGCGCGGGCCGGCGCGATTGCAAGCGCCAACGCAATGAGGAGTAATGCTGTAAGGGACTTCATCGCATTTTCCTCAATGGGTCCAGGTATAGCGCTTCTTGCAACGCTGGCGGACGCTCATCTTTTCGTAGGTCGCGGGTTTGAAACGCAGCTTCTTCAGGGTCTCCATCCCCTTGTTGGCGAACCCGTAGCCGCCCGGTTCCTCCTTGAGCACCGTGACCTGCTCCACCTGGCCGAACTCGTTCACGACGAAAGCCAGATCCACGTATCCGTCGATGGATTCTCGATCGGCGCGCGCAGGCCAAGCGGGAGCGGGATCGGGGCCGAGTGGTTTCGCATCCGTATCCGTCTGCCCCACATCGTAGGTCATGGCCGCCATTCCGTCGCCCTTGCCGCCGCCGGTTCCCGAGCCGATGCCGCCGGTGCGATCCCCGCCGGAGAGCAAGGCCTGGCCTTCGCCGCCGGCCACGCTGAGGTCGATCTTCAAACCCCCGCCCGGGGTGGTGGGCCGGGAGGGATTGGGCTGGGGCGGGTCGATGGCGTGGGTCTTGATCTCCTTGATCTCGCGCTTCACCAGCTTCTCTGCGGGAAGCGGCGCAAAGTTGAGTTCGGTAACCACCTGTTTGGCCGACTTGGGACCGGGATTATGCTTCTGGATCAGCACCTGGATGTATGGGACCAGGAGGTACAGGCCCAGATTCACGGCCACGGCCGCGACGAAAATGATGGACTTCTCTATGATGCTGGTCGCGCGCATGGAGGTTGCGTCCGTCGGGCGATCCCGCTCACTCCTTCAGGGAGGAGATGGATACCTTTTTCACGTTGGCGAGATTGCATTGATCCAGGACGTCGACGGCCTTGGAAATCGACGCGTCGCGATCGGCCACGATCACCACGGCCCTATCGGGATCCTGGGAGATGTAGTTCTTGAGCACGGCGCCCAGGGATTTCAGGCTCACGGGGCTTTCATTCACGTGGATGGCGCCGTCCTTGGTCACTCCGATGAGCAAGGGCTGGCGCGGCAGCGTCTTGGAGCTGCTGGCCTTGGGTTTGTTGATGTCGATGCCGGTCTCGCTGGTGAAGCTGCTGGTCAGCACGAAGAACACCAGCAGGAAGAAGAGCATGTCGATCATGTTGATGAGGTTGATCTCCGCCACGCGACGGGGCCTCCGCTTCAACCCGAAATCGTCGCCGCCCAGGGAACTCATGCCGCTGCGCCTTTCTCCGCGTACTTGCGGATCAACAGGGTGGCTCCTGCCACGCATTCGTCTTCGATGGCGTCGGCCCGCTTCTGCAGGTGATCGTGGCAGATGAGCATGGGGAACGCGACCACCAGACCCGCTTCCGTCACCATCAGGGCCTGGGCGATGCCGCCCGCCATCATGGAGGGATTGCCCGCGCCGTACAGGGTGATCACGCTGAAGGTCTGCATGATGCCGATGACGGTGCCGGCCAGGCCCAACAAGGGGGCCACGCCCGCCAGCACGGCCAGGGTGCCGAGATGCCGCGACAGGGCGGGCACGTGCTCATGCAAAGTCTCGCGCGCTTTCATGATCATGGCTTCCTGGCCGCCGCCGCTGGCTTCGCGGACGGCCTGCGCCACCTTGCCGAACAGGCCTTTGGCGGTGCGGGCGGCTTCCACGGCCGCCGAGACATCTCGCGGAGCCTTGGCCGATCCCCGCAGGAACAGATGCGCCTTGCCGTCCATTTTGCGGTAATGCCACCAGCGCTCCAGGATCAGGAACCAGCCGAGCTGGCCCGCGGCGAAAATCGCGAGCATGACCCAACCGCCTTGCGTGAGGATGCGCCAGATGTCGAATATGGTTTGCCGCAACGCATCATTCATTGGGGCTTCCGGATAGAGTTCAAAGTGCAAAGTTCAAAGTGCAAAGTGCAAAATGAAGAAAAGGGTTTCCTCCTCAACTTTAAACTTTGAACTTTGAACTTTGAACTTTGCAATCTCACCTTCTCCGTGTTCATCCCTTAGGCCAAACCGTATTCAACGCCTTCAAGGCGTAGAACTCCATGTCAGACACCAGGCGGTCCACGCGATTGGCCAGAAAATTGTGGCCCATCAGGGTCGGAATGGCGATCAGCAATCCGGTCTCGGTGGCGATGAGCGCTTCGCCGATGCCGCCCGCCAGCAATTTAGGGTCGTTCACGCCGTGCTGGGTGATGACCTGGAACATCGCGATCAGGCCCGACACCGTGCCCAGCAGGCCCAGCAATGGCGCCGCCGCGGCCATCACCGATAACGTGGTCAGGTGGCGCTCCAGGCGCGGGACCTCGTATAAGAGGACTTCCTTCACGTCCTTTTCCGCGAGTTCGCGATCCTTGTTCCGGTTGGCGGCTACCGCGCCGATCACTTTCAGCACCGAGCTTCCGGGCTGATCCTTGGCTAGCTTGATGGCTTCGTCGGGCTTGGCGGCGAGGCTATCTACGGCCTGCGCGTAGACGCGGTCGGCGGCCCGGCTCTTGAACACGGCGAACAGCTTTTGGAAGAAGAGGAACAGCACCACCAGGGGGATTATGAGCAATGGCCACATGAACACGCCGCCGGTCTTGACCGTATGCAGCAGTCCCTTGAAGAAGCTCTTCTCCTCCTTCACGATATAAGCCTTGCCCTGGGTTTGGTTGGGTAGGATGTCGATGGGGATGGAGACCGCCGCGGTTCCGGCTTCGCCTTTTTCCATCTTCTCCAGGCTTTTGGACAAGGCCGCGCTGACTTCCACCGGCAGGTTCTCACGCCATTCGTACGGGTTCAGGGCGCCGGACGCGCCTTCTTTGATCATCAAGCCTACCGCCCCGGTCTTGTCGTCGCGGTAGGCTGACGCGGCCATGCCCAGGCGCAGCATGTGGCCTTCGCCCGGCGTCTTGTCCGCGCGCGTGAAGCCGCGCTTTTCCAGGGAGATCTCGCGGGTCAGCGCCAATTCCGCCGCGTAGAACCCGGCTACGTCGGTCAGGATCTCGATGGGGGCCTCGCGCTTGCTGTCCGCGGATTTCAGCACCTGGTTGAAGAGCTGGATGCGCTCGGCTATTTTGGCGGGAAAGTTCTTTTCCACGCCGGCGGCCATTTCGGAAATGCGGTCGCGCAGCAGCGGGGCCAGCGACAGGTATTGCACCTTGGCGCCTTCCGCCGCCGCCTCGGCCTCTTCGGCGTCCTTGAGCAGGGACTGGGTCTCTTCGTGGATGCGATCCACTTCCAGGTTGCGCGTCTCCAACTGGTTCTTCAAATCGTCGTAGGCCTGATTGAACTTTTCGCGGACGTCCATGTCGCCGCGCTTGTCTTCCCAACGCTTGGCGATCACCTTGTCGCGCAACTGCCTGGCCTTTTCCAGGTCCGCCTTCAAGGCCTCCAGCTTTTCCGCGTTCTCGTTCACGGACACCTGGGCCCGAGCGATACCGGTGCAAAGGAGAGCGACGGCCAGGACGGAGAAGGAGATTTTCATTTCGAACCCTCCACCGGTCTGGGGGCTTGGAACGGGATGCTCACGAGTTGCGGGGCCACCTTGCCCTGCGCCACCTTGAGGGCGGTGAAGATGTCCTGCCTGGTTTCCGGAGCCAGGTCGGTTTCGCGCCAGGCATAGCCGGTGTCGGCCTTGGCCAGATAGGCGGCGGTCTGGCCGTCCTCCCCCCCGAAAGCGAGCAGGGCCGCCCCCAGGCGCACGTAGCTGCCTTCATGCACCGAGCCGTCGGCGCCCTTGAAAGTGCCCCGATAGACTTCCGTGTCGTAGGCGAAATCGAGAGAGGATTGCGACAAGGCGAAAAAGCGGTTGAGGCCGTCCTCCACCGGCACCACTCCGTTGTCCAGGGCCGTGGCTAGGTCTTCCAGCTCCGATACCCGCTTGTCGCGGTCATAAGGAAAATCGTGCTTCAGGGTCACGGAGAGTTCGCGGATTTGTTTGGTCAGGGCTTTGGCGAAGTCCTTCTGGCGGCCCTGGAACTGGGTGGTCTGGGCCTTGAAGCCGGCCTTCTGTAGCCGGGCCCGATCCAACTGACGCTTGAGGCTGTCGATTTTTCCCTGGGTCAGGCGCAATTGATCCTGCAATGCCTTCAGCTTGGAGGCTTTTTCATTCTCGAAGTCGGCGGCGCGCTTGCGCTCGATCTTGTGCAAATCCTTTTCGCGCTCGATTTCCTTGTCCACGCGATCCAATTCGCGTTGGACAGAAGTCAGGGTTTCCTGCGCGGACGTCCGGGATAGCATCAGCCCCCCAGTCAGGCATATCAGGATCAGGGCTCTCATCGGCAAGGATCGCTCCTTCGTTCCGGGTTCATGGGACGCGGGTAAAATACCAAACCGTCTCCGTTCGACCCGTCAAAGGTAAAAAAAGGGGTTGGGGGTGCGGAATCAGGGGTTTTGGCCCGACTAAGGCTACTTCTGCAGAACCACGATACCGGCGATATGACGGCGCACGAGGATGGAAAAAATCGCGGCTAGACTGCTGACGCCGGGAAGCGCAAGGATTTTGGAAAGCCGGCTGGAATGGTTTTTCCGGTACAAGGTGAGGTACAAATCGTAAGCGTGGGGGTGAATGCCTAAGCACTTGAATCCGGATTTTTTTCCTGCTCGGATGATTTTGGCGGGATGCATGTCCCTCTCGGTGGTCCCGAACTGTTCCATGACCTGTTTGGATCGGCGCGCATGGCCCAGGCCCGGTTCGGAAGTGATGCAGATTCCGCCCGGTTTCAAGGCCCGGTAGGCGCTGTTCAGGGCCTTGGCCTCGTCGATGGAATGATGGAGGCAATCGAAAAAGATGGCGACGTCGAACTCATTTTCGAACGCCAGGCTTTCATAATCCGCCGTGACGAAATCCAAGTTATCCAATCCGTGTTGGACTTTCAGTTTCCGGCCCGCTTCAATGGCTTCGGGAACCAGGTCCTGTCCGACCACGTCATAGCCCTTTTGCGCGAAGAGGACGCTGGTCCAACCGGTACCACAACCCAGATCCAGCAGTCGGCCTTTTCCTGGAATAAGTCCCATCATGGCACCGAGTTCCATCAGGTAAAGTCCGCAATGGGGATCGGACCAGGGTTTGTGGATGGCATGTTGCATTCCATCGACGCCGAGCTTTTCGAAGTATTTGAATTCGCCGGGTGTGGGCATATTCGATAGCCTCTGGCCGCGTGGTGACGCGCATTAAAGGAAAAAGGATATCGGAGCACCTGCCGATGTGCTCGACTGCCATAGAGAAACATAGCAAGGCAGGACCGCCGATGCCACTTCCAGCGACCGTTGCCTCCGCTACTCGGTTTTTTGCGGAGACGCCGCCTGTGCCTTCTCATTGCGGTAGAACCGGAGCATATCCTCAAGGTCCGGCCGGCACCCGCCGCAACCGGTACTGACGCGCAGGCGCGCGCTCAAATCCTCGACCGTGGAGCACCCGGATTCGATGGCGGCGACGATGGCCGGTTTTTCAACCCGAAGGCAATAGCAAATCAGGTCCAGCATGTACCGGCCTTGCTTGTGGTTCCGGAGTGAAACCGCGAGGGTGTCACCAAGGTTACTCTGAACTTATGAGGCATTTGGAATAGTATACAAGAAGGCGAGAGGCCCCGCCGCGGAATACTCAGCCGCCGGAGAGTTTCGCTTTGACGACTTCGCTGACGAGCTTGCCGTCAGCCTTGCCCTGGGTCAGGGGCCGCACGATGGCCATCACGGCTCCCATGTCCTTAGGGGAAGCGGCGCCCGCCTGGGCGATGGCCTTGGCCACCAGGACTTCGATTTCCGCCTTGTCCATCTGGGTCGGGAGATACTTCTCAACGATACCGATCTTGGCGCGCTCCAAGGCGGCGATGTCGTCCCGGACCACGCCCGCGGAGTTCTGGCCGGTGGCGTTGTCCAAGGTTTCCCGGAACTGCTTGATAGCCTTGGAGATCATGATGGAGAGGTCATTGTCCTCGGGCTGCTTGCGGTTGTTCACCTGAAAGCTCTTCACTTCTGCGAGCAGGGTGCGCAAGGTCATCACCTTGAGCTGGTTCTCCTCTTTGCGGGAAGGTTCCCGGTCCTTCATGAAGGCGACCAGGTCGGCGTTGATTTGATCAAGTATCATGGAGTCCTTTTACTGTCTTTTACAGCCCTTTTCACAACCCTTACTACGGCCCTTTTAACCCGGAGCGGTAAATCTAGGTAATTGGAGTGGGGATGGGTGTGGAGACCCGCTCGCGGTTCCGGTGCGGCGGGATCAAGGAATGGTCGGATTGCGGCCTACGAGGCGGCGCACGATGGCGAATTCCGCTTTCTGGATCTTCTGCAGTTGGGTCTCGGCTTGGGAAGCTTCGGCGCGGGGACGAAATTGCGTCTCGGCGTACTGAACCATTTCCTTGATTTCGGTTTGCGGGATCCATTTGGAGAAAAAATCGGTCATGGAATCCACCGAGGCAAACCCGTATTGTTGACTGCGACGATCAGTGGGTGACGAAATCATCTCATACCCTCAAGGCGATGCATCACAAGGCTTTGCACGGTGATGGATCAAGCCGGATGTATTGTATTCGGTCCTGGGGCGGTATGCAAGAAGTCCCGGAATTACGCGTCCTGAATTTTCCATAATAACCCAAAATCCTGCAAAACCTCTCGGGATTGAAGCCTGAGAATCTAAAAGGGTATTCTAACAGGGGTCGGGGAAGCTACGATCGGAAACGCAGGGGGAACATGGAACAGGATGAGGATGGCGCCAACAGTGAACGCAGGACCACGGTATTCGTGTTTTCCAATCTCCACGGGCTCGCGCGCTATTTCGGCCGCGTTCTCGCCCGGGAAATAATCCAGGAGGAAGTCATCGTCGCAACGCGGGATTTCCGCCATCGCGCCAATTCCTCCGCTTCCCAGACCCAACTGGAATTCGTCAAGCTGTGCGAAGCGCGATTGGTGCGCAAAGCGCGCGAACTCGAAATCGCGGGCTGACTTCCCGCATTTCCGATCCAGATTGACTGGTTTCATTCCTGTTACAAAACCTTGAAATCCTTGCCCCAGCGCGATCCGGATCATTCAAGCGAAGATTTGACTAGAAACCGGAAGCTCCATTTCACTAGATATAGGAGAGAGTCAACCAAGGATCGCCTATGATTTCCACCATTGAAGCTTTTCTGAAAGCCGTTACCGCAAACTCATCCGGCAGGATCACATTCGATTTCGACGCCAGGGAATACTGTTTCGAGGATTTTCAGCATTCCCTGCGCCAGGAGATGGCCGGGGCCTTGACCCGCGCCTTGGAGCGGACAGGCGTCGTGTACATTTACGGCGGCAGCCTGGAGATCAACCCGATGGCGGTGCGGGTGCTGGAAAACATGTATTCCGCGGGCAAGCACTTGTCCGAGGACGCCATCCGCCGCGAGATCGAATTGAGCCGGGCCCTGTATTATTCCGAGCACGAACTCGAAGAAATGGAAAGCGCGTAACCCCGGCCTTATCCGACTCCGGCTCCAATCAACGCGTGATCCGAAGGCGCTCCGCTTTCCCAACAGAGGCATTCCAAAGGATATTGCCTCTATGCGAAGGTTGCTCCTTCGGGACCGGGAATATCCGGGTGCCATCGATCGCATAGATGTCCGGCGCCTCCGCAGCGTTTGTCGCTGAAGAATGGACCGGCCATTTCCCCATCCCATATCCGAGGCGCCCATCCGTATTAAGGCCCGTGGTCATGGAACTTTCATACTTGCTGATGATATAAGCCTTCACCAAGGCTCCCGAAGGCTTCAGATCCGAATCGGTCCAGTTGGTCGCGCTCGCACCGTTCTTGAATGCGGCGGAGGTTTCGCCGAGCGCCGATACCGACCAGTTGGACGAGCCGACGCCGTTCGCGTCCAGGAAGGTCCACCAGGCCTGGGTCTCGGCGGCATCGAAAGTCCCGTTGCCGGTGGCTTCGCTGGCTCCGTATTCGGTGGCGAACAGGGCCAGACCCTTGTCCAGCGCAGCCTTGGCGTTATTCCGGAAGGCCTGCTTATGGGTGGCCGAATAGAAGTGGACTGAATAGGCGATGTTGGTGGAAACCGTGATGGGATTGGCGGCGACGAGGTCGGGGCGCTGATCCCATTGCGGGTTGCCGCAGATGATGATGTTGTCGGGGTCGACGGAGCGGATGGCCTCGATCACCTGGGTATGGTAAGCCTTGATTGTGGTCCAATTCTCCTGCACCGGCTCGTTCCAGGGCTCATACATAACGTTTGGAGTATTGCCGTACTCGGTGGCCATGGTTTTGAAGAAGGCGGAGGCCGCGGCGGCCTGGGCATTTTCCATGGAATGCCAATCGATAATGGCATACACGCCGTTGGCGATGCAGGCATCCACCACGGTCTTGAGCTGATTGGTCTGGGCGGAAACCTTGCCCGGAAGGATGGGTATGCGG
>JBDSIO010000189.1:0-10454 GCA_039917895.1 Fibrobacteria bacterium
CTTTCCGGGCGCATGATCGCATTCCCGCAGCATCAGACGGATCATGCCTTCCAGGCCCAACTTGCGTCCGTCTTCGGGAGTGAAGATGCGGGCCACGCCGCGCTCGTGGAGTAAGGCGATTTCGGCCGGCGTGATGACGCCGCCGCCTCCCCCGTAAACGCGGATATGGCCGCAGCCGCGCTTGCGCAGGCACTCGACCATGTAGGTAAAGTATTCCACGTGCCCGCCTTGGTAGCTGGAAACGGCGATGCCTTGGACATCCTCCTGGATGGCGGCCTCCACCACGTCGGACACGGAACGGTCGTGCCCCAGGTGGATGACCTCCGCGCCTTCGGAAACCAGGACGCGGCGCATGATATGGATGGCGGCATCGTGGCCATCGAACAAGGCGGCCGCGGTGACGAACCGGACCGGATGCTTCAGTCGGAGCGGCCCAGGTTCCATCGGGGGGTCCGTTTTTCCAGGAATGCGAGCAAGCCTTCCTGGGCTTCGGGGGTGATGCGGATGTCGGCCAGGGTCTTCACGGCCAGGGCGCCCTGGGAATGGGGCGTGGTGCGGGTGAGTGAACGGATGAAGCCTTTGGCGACGCTCAGGGCATTGGGGGAGGCTGCCAAGATGCTTTGGGTCACACGCCGCACGGCCGCTTCCAGCCCAGCGGCATCTTCGGCGATTTCATGGATGAGATTAATACGCAAGGCCCGGTCGGCGGAAAACCGTTCCGAACTTAAGAACAAAGCCCGGGCCTGGGACTCGCCGATCTTACGGAGCACGAATGGGCCGATGCAGGCGGGAACCAGGCCCACCCGGACTTCGGAAAGGGAGAATTGCGCATCACGCATGGCGATGACGTAATCGCACACGCTGACGAGGCCGACGCCGCCCCCCAGCGCGAAACCTTCCACCACCCCGATGATGGGAAGCCGGCATTTGTCCAAGGCGTCGAACAAAGCGTACAGATCCTCCGCGTCCTCGAAGTTCTCCTCCTCCGAGTAGGACAGGGTCTCCTTCATCCAATTGAGATCGCCTCCGCTGCAGAAGACGCCGCCCTCTCCGCGCAAGGTGATCACCCTCAGTTCCGGTTCCGCTTCCGCGACTGCCAGAGCCGACCGCAGTTCCTGGATCAGCTCGGGATTGAAGGCGTTCTTCACCTCCGGCCTTGCCAGATGCAGATCCAGCACTCCGTCCCGGATTGCCATTTTGATGGTCTTAAAGCCGCTGTCCATCCCCTTTACTCCGTTTCCTTATAGGCCTCACATGCCTTTTATGCCTTACATGCTTACATACGGAAAAGGCCGAAACCGTGCCCGTTGCTCCAGTGCCCGCCCTGGACCGCCTCCAGGCACCGGCCCACCACCAAGCGCGTTTCCAGCGGACTGATGATGCCATCGTCCCACAACCTGGCCGTGCCGAAGTACGGGGAACCCTCGCGGTCATATGCGTCCACGATCGGCTGTTCCATCGCGGCGATTTCCCTGTCGCTCAGGGAGCGCCCCTGGGCCTTCATTTGCTCCACCTTCACCTGCGATAGTACCTTGGAGGCCTGATGCCCGCCCATCACCGAAATGCGCGAGTTGGGCCAACTGAACAGGAAGCGGGGCTCATAGGCGCGGCCGGCCATGGCATAGTTGCCCGCTCCGAAGGATCCGCCGATCAGGATGCTGATCATCGGCACGCGCGTGGTGGCCACGGCCGTGACCAGCTTGGCGCCGTGCTTGGCGATGCCGCCTTCCTCGAAATGCCGACCCACCATGAAGCCGGGGATGTTCTGCAGGAACAGCAGCGGCGTGCCGCGCTTCTCGCAGAGTTGGATGAAATGAACGGCCTTGAGCGCGCCTTCGCTGAAGAGGATGCCGTTGTTGCCGATGATGCCCACCGGGAATCCCTGGATGGCGGCGAAGCCGCACACCATGGTCTTGCCGTACAGGGGTTTGAACTCGCTGAACGCCGATCCGTCGGTGATGCGCGCGACCACTTCGCGTACGTCGAAGGCGGTGCGCAGATCCCTAGGCACCAGCCCCAACAGATCCATCAAGGGCCGTTCAGGTTCCCGCCAGGATGGGGCGCGCGGAAACAAGGGATCCCGTTTCCAGGTGCGGGCGATGTTGGCGAGGATGTCCCGGGTGATGCGCAAGGCGTCTTCGTCGTTTTCCGCCAGGTAATCGGCCACGCCGGATTTTCGCGTATGCATGTCGCCGCCGCCCAGATCCTCTGCGGTTACGTCCTCGCCCGTCGAGGCCTTCACCAGGGGCGGTCCGGCCAGGAAGATGGTCCCCTGGTTGCGTACGATTACCGTCTCATCGCTCATGGCCGGGATGTAAGCCCCGCCGGCGGTACAACTGCCCATTACCACCGCGATTTGTGGGATGCCCCGCGCGCTCATGCGGGCCTGGTTGAAGAAGATGCGGCCGAAATGCTGCTTGTCCGGATATACGTCCGCCTGCATGGGCAGGTAGGCACCCCCGCTGTCCACCAGGTAGATGCAGGGCAGATGGTTCTGTTCCGCGATCTCCTGGGCGCGCAGGTGCTTCTTCACCGTCATGGGGAAATAGCTCCCGCCCTTCACGGTGGCGTCATTGGCCACAATCACGCAGTCCAGACCTGACACCTTACCCAAGCCAGTGACGATCCCGGCGCCGGGTGCGGCATTGTCGTACATATCCCATGCCGACATGGGGGACAGCTCCAGGAACTCCGAGCCCTCATCAATCAGCTTGGCGACGCGGTGGCGTGCCGTCAGCTTGCCTCGGGACTCATGCTTCTTGATGGCGTCCGGACCGCCTCCGCCTGTTGCGACCCGCATGCGTTCGCGCAGTTGATCGAGCAGACCGGCGTTATGCGAAACATTGTCGCGGTAATCGTCGTCCATGGATTCGTTTCCCGGCTCGCGGAGCGCCATGTCAATCCTCGGGATTCCGGGATGTGGAATCGTGCCGGTGGGGCGGTTGCCCGGAACCCGGCCGGGGGAATCGCGGAGGCGGCGGCAGCATGGCCGCCAGATTGGCCGGATCCGGCAATTCCATTTCCAACAGCGCGGTGGCCAGGGCCTTACCCTGGGTATCGGTGCGCAGGGAATCCGAGGCTCCGCCACCGAGCGCGTTCCAGAGCACGAAGTTGAAAGCGAAAAGACGGGGCAGATCGAAGCGTTCCACCTTGTCCGCCGCCAGGCTTCGGAAATAGGCTTTCACGGATTCCGCGGTCAACATCCGCTGGATAAATGCATGGCCCTCCGACGTATAGGCGATGACGCCGATGTTGGCATGGTTGCCCTTGTCGCCGCTGCGCCCGTGGGCGATGTCTCCTAGCCGGATCATGGCTTTTCTTCCCTGGATGCCCTGGGTGTCCCGGATGCGCCTATTGATTCCGCCGTGCCCAAGTGGACCACGGGCTTGACCTTGCGGCGATCGATCACGGTGGGCCAATAAGACAACACCGGTCTGGGCTTCGGCCGCGTTCCGGCATATCCCGAGATGCCAGGCGGCCCCGATGTGATCACGGGCGATAGCTCGCGGCAGAACCGCTCAACCGCATGCTTGTCCTTGTCCCATACGGAAATACGCAGCACCACTTCGCGGAGTTCGGCCCCGCCCGGGGGCACGCCCGGCAGGGTCGCGCCGGAGCCGAGCACCTCCAGATACTTGCGCCTTAAAGGGAAACCGGCCTGTCCCACCCGGTCCAGGATCATTTCTCCTGTGGCTTTTGCCTTGTCGGACGCATCCCGGCCGCTCACGACCAGGTCCCCCTTGGCCGCGTATCCGTTGCCGTAGGCGCAGGAAACCTTGAGGGTGGCGGGAGGGGGAACTCCGCGGACTCCCGTGATCTCCACCAGATCAGGCCCGATTTCCGTCACGTCGGCGGAGGTGAAATCCAGAGTAACATCCGGGGTATGGTAACGCGCCGGATCCCCTAATTCGTACAACAGCTGCTCGGTTACGGTCTCGCGATTCACGATGCCGCCCGAACCTTCCGGCTTGGTGATGCGGCAGCCTCCCCTAGCGTCGAGGATGGCGATGGGATAGCCGATATGGGCATAGTCGGGCACGGTCTGCCAGCGCGAGAGCAGGCCTCCGGTCACTTGCGCGCCGCATTCGATGAGATGTCCCGCCGCGCTCGCGGCCGCCAATTTTCTCCAATCGGTCCAGGACCAGCGGAAGGCATGCATGGCGGGTCCCACGGTCAGCGAGGCGTCGGCCACGCGCCCGGTGATGACGATGCGGGCGCCTTGATCCAAGGCATTGCAGATGGGCTGAGCCCCCAGATATACGTTGGCGCTGACCAGGCCGCCCAGGCCGTCGGCTTGGAAATGGTCCGCTTCGATCGGCTCCGTTTCGAAATGCTTCAGGAATTCTCCGGAATCGAAATGGGCGAAACGCTCTCCGGCGCTTCGCAGTTCGCCCAAGCGGGGCATCAGGTCGTCGCCGGAAACCCAGGCGATCTTCTCCCCGCCCATGCCTTCGGCCGCCAGCAAACGGCCCACTTCCCGCGCGCAGGCTTCCGGGTTCAGGCCTCCGGCGTTGGTGACGATGCGCAGGCCAGGTTGGGCCTTGAGGATCGGGATCAGGCGGGAAACGGTGGCGGGGAAATCGGCCACATATCCGGCTTCCGGATTGAGGCGGCGCTGGTGGGCCAGGATGGAAAGCGTGAGTTCGGCCAGGTATTCCAAGGTGAGGAAATCCAGCGCACCCTGCTCGGCGAGGCGGATGGGCGCGTCCAGGTTGTCGCCCCAGAAGCCGGCGCCGTTGCCGATGCGGATGCTGTCAGGTATGCCTGAGCTTGGCATAAGACCCCTCAATCCATTCTAGGCTGCGCACCGCTTTTCAAGCGGCTGCGCCGGGAAATTGCTTGATGAACTCGGTCTTAACCTTGCGCCCCTGGCCCATCGCGTTCGGGGAACGTTCCGGCAGCACGTAGTGGGAATTGGGCAAGGTATCGGAATAGGCCAGGGCAGCCTTGCCGGCCAACAGCATGGTGTCGTCCGCGTTCCTGAACATCGCCTGCACGGCCGTCTTGTACTCGTATTCGGCCATGTCCAGGAAATGCAGGCCGGCGGCGCGGTCGCGTTCCCAGGCCGGTCCGGATGCGCCTTGCTTTAGCTGCTTGTCGAGCTTGGAGAGCACGCAGCCGGAAGCATGCAGCCACATGGCCATGTCGGCCAGGCGCGCATGCAGGGTGCCGCGGGTCACGATCTTCTCCTGCACCTTGTAGCTGATCTTCTTGAACTGATAGGCGTGGTCCTGCACCAGCAACTCGTACCGGGACGCCCAGGGGGCCAGGTCCGGATGCAGGCCGATGAGCCGGGGAGCCGTTTTGCGGATTCCCAGAAAGACCTCGCCGGCGATGCCGAGCGCGCGGCCCAGGATGGGGAAATTCAGGCTGTGGCGGATGATGCGGACCACGTTTCCGATCAGGGATTCCTTCCCGTTCCAGGTCAGGGCGGCCTGGATGCCCAGCATCGATTCAGCCAGTTGTTTGCCGCCGTATGAAAAGATGAACGATTGCATCACTTCGTTGGCGCCCTCCACGATCAGATAGATGCGCGCGTCGCGGAAGGCCCGCTCCACTTCGTTCTCGGTCATGTAGCCTTCACCGCCCATGATCTGCATGGCGTCGTTGATGGCGCGCCAGCCCATTTCGGAGGCGAACACCTTGCAGGTGGCGGTCTCCACCATAATGTCGTTGTCGTGGCGGTCGAGGATGCCGGTGGTGAAGTACAGCATCGCGTCGATGGCGTAGGTATAGGCGCCCATGCGCGCGATTTTCTGCTGCACCAATTCGAAATCGGCCAGGGGTCGCTTGAACTGGTAACGGGTCTGGGCCCATTTGACGGCCTGATCCATGCACGTCTTGGCCGAACCCAGCATGCCCGCCGAAAGCGTGCAGCGTCCGTAGTTGAGGCAGGAAAGCGCCACTTGCAGGCCTTTGCCCTCTTTATGCAGCATGTTGGCTTTGGGAATGCGCGCATCCTTGAAGCGGATGCGGGCCTGCCAGGTGCCGCGGATGCCGCACTTGCTGCGGTTCTTCTCGATGACGGTGATGCCGGGCATGTCCGGCGTGCAGATGAGCGCGGTGACGGCTTCGGTGACCTTGCCCGTCCTGGCGTCGGTGAAGATCTGCTTGGACATCACCGTGAACATGCCCGAAAGCGCGCCCGAGGTGGACCACTTCTTCTCGCCGTTGAGGATGTAGTGCTCGCCGTCGTCGCTGAGCTTGCACTTGGTCTCCTGCCCGCCCGCATCGCAGCCTACGTTGGGCTCGGAAAGGGAAAAGGCGGAGAGCATGTCGTTGGCCAGGCGCGGCAGCCATTTCTTCTTCTGTTCCTCGTTGCCGAAGAGAACCAGGGCCTTGCAACCGATGGACTGGTGCGCGGACACGACCACGGCCGTGGATGCGCAGTAGGAACCGATCATCTCCAAGGCGCGGTTGTAGCTGGTGACGCCCAGGCCCTGGCCGCCGTATTCCCTGGGGATGTTCATGCCCATCACTCCCAGGGAGAACAGCTTCTTGATGGCCCAATCCGGAATGGCCTCCTCCTGATCGATTTGCACGCGCGGGTGCTCGGTCTCCAGATAGTGCTTCAGCTTCGCGAGAATGGCGTCGCAGCGTTCTTTCTCTTCCTTGGGAGTTTCGGGATAGGGGAAAGCCAGATCCTGGCGGATGTTTCCCCAGAACAGATTCTTGACGAATCCCATTTCGCCGGGTTCCGGTCCGAGCATGGCCTCGGCTTCCTCGATCATCTTGCGGTCGCGATCTGTGATTCCCTTGATGTTCTTCAAATCGCCGGTTTTCTGGATCATCTGCGTCGCCTTCCTACGCTGCTCGTTTCACGATCAGTGCCGTGACGGTCTTGTCGTTTCCACCCATGCTTACCATCATACCATGATCCTTGGGCGATTGGACCTGATTGGGCGCCCTTCCGGTCAATTGCTCCACCAAGTCCACCATTTGGCGCACGCCGGTGGCGCCGACGGGATGGCCGAAGCCGCACAATCCGCCCGAAAGGTTGGTCGGTAACTCGCCTTGGGCCGCCGTATGCCCGTCCAATACGAATTCCGGCCCTCCGCCCGCCCTGGCAAAGCCGATACTTTCCAGGGCCAGCAAGCCCGTAATGGAAAAGCAATCGTGCAATTCCAACACGCCTACGTCTCCGCGGCCGATGCCGGCCATTTGCAAGGCGCCTTGCACGGCGCGCGCGGTGTTTTCCAGCACGGTGGGATCCGCGGGCTTTTCGGTGATATCCCCTTCGCTCCCATGGAACCCCGCCAATTCGACCATGCGCGCTTTGTCCAATCCCAGACGCGCCAGACCCGCTTCGCTTGCCACCACCAACGAGGATGCCCCATCCGAGACTTTCGAGCAATCGTAGAGGTTTAAATGGGGCACGAACTTGCGCCCATCCGGCGGGGTCATACCCAATCGGAAGAGGTCGGGGGCGGTATTCTGGTATTCCTGCGCTTTCGGATTCTTGCGGGCGTTGAGGATGGACTGTTCGAACCATTTCGCCATGCCCCGCCGCGCCAAGTCGCGACCGTAACGTTCGCCATACGCTCCCGCCCGATCGGAAAAGATCCCGGGGAAGAAAAAGGCATGGCCCTGCTTGCGGTCACCATTGAAATAGCCCGCTCCGGCCAGCACGTCGGCGACGTATATCGCCTTCAGGGTATTCTGTACCTCGAATCCGGCCACGAAGACGGAGTCGGCCATGTCGGACAGGATGGTTTTCACCGCCGCGGCGAGCCCCAGTCCCCCAGATCCGCACGCCCCTTCCACGCGCGTGCAGGGCTTGCCTTTGAGACCGGGCACCGCCATGGGCAGGAAACCCGGCAGGTTCCCTTGCTTAAGGAAACGTCCGGCCATGAAATTGGCGATCACGCCTTCGTCGAATTCCGGATTGGGGATCTGCGCCAAGCTGCCCTGGGCGGCCTCTTTGAGATAGGTTTCGAAACCGGGCATGGGCTGCTTGGGTTGGAACTCCTTGCGCCCCGATCCGAAGCAGACGGTGTTGGCTCCGGCGCCGAAATAGATTTTCTTCCTGAGCTTGCGCATCTCAGCCTTTCCAATCGGCCGGGCCGTAGAGGTGGAAGAATCCGTTCATCAGCACCTGCCGCACCGCGTCACCTGAGTCCGCGACGCCGGTCCTAACCAGGGTCGCGCCGACCGCGCGAGAATGGTCGAGGAACTGACGGGCCAGCGGAATGCCCTGCGGATCTTTAGCGCGGTCTCCAAATCCCACCGGACCCGCGGCCCGTTCCCCCGCACCCTGTGGCGTGCCCGTTCCCGTCGCGGCAGCGGTTTTCGCCAGCCTGGCCAGATAAGCCGCGACTTTTTCTTCGCGTCCAGGATCCTTGGCCATTTTCCCCCAGGGGGCATGGCCCTCGGGAGGCGCGCCGAGCGCCTCCAATGCCATCCGCACTCCTGCGTCCGATAATGGCAGATACCGGATGCCGCTTGCCAGCGACTCCAGATCCAGCACGCCCGCGATGCGGTTTTTCTCATAGCGGAACAATCCGTCCTTCTGCTCTCCGGATCCCAATTGTCCGCCTTTCACTCCCGCGGCCACCAACGCTTCCAGGGTGCCGTCGTGGAAGACGGTCCCCGCGGCCGCCTCGGCGTCCAGCTGCTCCCGCATCACCTTCAGGATCAGGCGGAACACGTCCAGCCCCACGTAGTCGAGCAATTGGAACACGCCCATGGGCCGGATCAGGAACTCCTGGGTCGCGTGATCCAGGGCGGCCAGCGCGGGCGCGCCCACGCCCAGTTCCCGCAATTTTCCCAAGGCGAACAACAGTTCGCGGATGAAATGCCCGTTGCCGATGAAGCCCGCCACGTCGTGCGCCGGAACCCCGAGCTTTCCGAAGGCCTTGCACAAATCCCTCCCGAAGTCCACCAGATCCGTCCGGGTCGAGGCCCCCGAGATCATCTCCACCAGTTTCTGCACCGCGGGCGGATTGTAAAAGTGGAACCCCAGGATGCGGCCATTGAGCCCCGCTTCCCGGTCCAGGATAGAAATGGGGATGGAAGAGGTATTGGTCAGAAAATACGCGTCCCGACCGCAAAGGGCCTTGAGCCTGCCATAGATCTCCTTTTTGAGTTCCAGGTCTTCGAAAACGGCCTCGAAGACGATCCGGACCCGCTTGGCTCCCGCCAAGTCCCCTTCGCAGCGCACCATGGACAGCGCGCCATCCACATAGGACTCGATGATCTCGCCGTTTTCGATCAGGTCGGCCCGCTCCCGCGCCCACAGACGCAGATCCCCGATTCCCTTTTCAGCGGCCTTGATCAACTGGGATCGGAGGTACGCGCGCAGCGGTTTGAAGGAGGACGGATCCGCATCGATCAGGACCAGTTCGAACCGGCCAGAGCCCGGCACCCCGTTCTCCTTCGCGTCCAGCTCCGCCATGGCTTTGAGGGCCACCCAGGCGATGCCGCTGCCCATTTTGCCGCCCGCGCCCAGCACGGCCACGGCCCGCAACCGTTCCATCCATTCAGGCTTCGAACCTCCTTGTTCCGCCTCTCCCGCCTCTCCCGCTTCTCCCGCTTCTCCCGCCTTATGCGCTTTTCCCGGATCGGCCCCCTCCCCCATCATTGCCCCGCTTCCTTGGGGATGTCCCAATGGATGAGACGCGCCATGGTGGCGCGGTGGATGGAAAACATGTTCTTCAGCATGCTCCAATGGAAGCGGAAGAAGCCCATCTCTCCGGCCAGGTGCTTCCACTCGCCGCGAAGCAGCCAATAGTCCCGCTCCAGGATGGCCTCGTCGTGGGCGGAATGCGCCATCATCTTCTGGATGCCGTAATACTTGCGCAACCGGTCCTTCCATTGCTTGCGGGTGAAGGTCCAGGGGAACCAGTCGATGGTGGTCCGCTTCCGCAGGTACAGGATCTTGCCTTCGGAATTCCTGACCTCGTGGTAGCGCAGGGAATACAGGTTGTAGAAATGCGCGTCCAAGGCCATTTTCTGGGCGCCCATGCTGCGGGCCAGGTTGATGCCCTGCTCCAGGCAGCTGAAATGCATCAACAGCAGGAAGGGTTTCTTCTCTTGGCGCACCACATGATGCCCCCACTTGATCTTCTTGTACAAATCGGAAAGATGCACCGTCGAGGCCACCGCGCCCTGCACGCAATACTTCTCCGCGTACTTTAGGAAGTTCACCGGCTCGCGGCGGGAAATATGGCCGTCCCTGGTCTTGGCCCCGGTCATGGTGGTCGAGGTCGCTTGGCCTCCAGTGTTGCCCAAGGTCTGGTTGATGACCACGATGTGGAAGATGGGATCCTGCTGGTGCAGCGCGTCCTCGACGGAACGCAATCCCTGCATGAACCCTCCATCACCTGAGATCGAGACCACGATGTCGCCGACGGGCACGTTGTGCGACAATCCGGAGGCCACGCCGTGCGCGGTCTCGAAAGCGATGCGGATATACGGCAGGTTCCAAATCGAGGTGCGGTTGAGGCCCGAAATCA
>JBDSIO010000190.1:0-9525 GCA_039917895.1 Fibrobacteria bacterium
GGCCGCGCTGATGGGGGTTTCGGAGCATGCTCCCGGCCCGGAAGAGCGCGACGCCTGGAACGCCTTGCTGGAGCGCATCCGCGACGCCATCGCGGGCAAGGCCTCGGCCAAACCCTCTGCCAACCCCTCGGCCAATCCCGCGTCGAAAAACCCGTCCCATCCCTCCGTATCTGCCTCCCTTCCGGAACGGGCCCCCGCGCCCGGTATGAAGCTGGGGGAAATCCTGGTCCAGAGCGGCGCGGTGACGTCGGAGGACCTGCAAGGCGCTTTGTCTTCCCAGGAACTGGTAGAAGGCAGCGGCCGCTTGGGCGAACTCTTGGTGCAGGAAGGCAAGGCCTCGGCCCAGATCGTGACCCAGGCCCTGCGCAGCCAGAAATCCGTCGCGGTGGAACCCTCACCTGCCGACCGCGCAGTGGTGGCGGTGAAGGAGACCGTGAAGGTGGAGGCCGACCGCCTCGACCGGCTGCTCGACGCCATCGGCGAACTCGTAATCGCGGAATCCATGATCGTGCAATCCCCGGAACTGCGCGGCAAGGTCTCTGCGACCATGGCCCAGCGCCTGACCCACCTCGACAAGATTACCCGCGGCCTGCAGGAGATGGGGACCTCGCTGCGCATGGTGCCCATCCGGCCCGTGTTCCAGAAGATGGCGCGCCTGGTGCGGGATCTGAGCAAGAAGCAGGGCAAGGCCATCGACTTCATCACCACCGGCGATCAGACCGAGCTGGACAAGACCGTGGTCGAGAAGATCGGGGACCCCTTGGTGCACATGGTCCGTAACGCTATCGATCATGGCATCGAAAGCGATTCGGCCCACCGCGTGCACTCCGGCAAGCCCGCCAGCGCCACCGTGCATCTGAGCGCCTTCCAGAAAGGCGGCAACATTTGCATCAAGCTCCAGGACGACGGCCGGGGGCTCAACCGCGATGCGATCCTGGCCAAGGCGCGCGAGAACGGCTTGCTCAAGCCGGACGCCGTGCCCGAGGACCGCGACATCTGGCAGCTGATTTTCGCGCCGGGTTTCTCCACAGCCAAGGCCGTAACCGAAACGTCGGGACGAGGCGTGGGAATGGACGTGGTCAAGCGCAATGTCGAAGAGCTGCGCGGCCGCATCGATATTCAGACCCAGCCCGGAGCCGGGACCACCTTCAGCATCTGGTTGCCCCTCACCCTGGCCATCATCGACGGCATGATCGTGCGCCTGGGCAAAGAGCGCTTCATTTTCCCGACCCTGTCGATCCTGCGCATCGTGCCCTTGTCGAAGGAGGAGATCCACACCGTGCTGGGCAAGGGCGAAATGCTCAAGATCCAGGACGAAATGATCCCGCTCCTGCGCTTGCAGCAGATTTACCCGGGCTTCTCTTCGGAAGGCTGGGCGCGTCTGGCCGTGATCGTGGAGTCGGACGGGAAAAAGGTCGGGATCCCCGTGGACGAATTACTGGGTCAACAGCAGATCGTAATCAAGGGGTTGGGCGAAGCCTTCAAGAACATCATCGGCTTGACCGGAGGGGCCATCCTTTCGGACGGCAACGTCGGCATGATTCTGGACGTGGACGGATTGTTGAAGTGCCTGCAATTGGAAGACGCGCGGACATGAGTACGGTGAGGACGATGAAGACGGTGAAGACGGGGACCATGGTGAACTCGGTGAAAATGGGAGTAGCCGCGGCTGCCCCGGAAACCGGTAAAGGAAAGGAATCGGAATGGCGGTAGAATCGGCGGCAGTGGAAGCGAAAATCCCTGGCATCCTGGCCCAGGCGGGGAAATACCTGACTTTCAACCTGGGAAGGGAAGTATACGGGATCGAAATCCTGAAGGTCCAGGAAATCATCGGCATGATGTCGGTGACCCGGGTGCCCAAGACCCCGGAATTCGTGCGCGGGGTGGTGAACCTGCGCGGCAAGGTCATTCCCGTGATTGATTTGCGGCTCAAGTTCTCCTTGGAGTCCAAGGCGGATACGGATCGCACCTGCATCATAGTGGTTCAGGTGGCCCTGCATGCGGCTTCGGTGACCATGGGCCTGATCGTTGATGAGGTTTCCGAAGTGCTCAACGTGCTTGCTGATCAAATCGAAGCTTCGCCTTCGTTCGGCGCCAAGGTGGATACGGATTTCATCCTGGGAATGGGCAAGGTGGCGCAGAAGGTGGTGATGTTGCTGGACGTGGACAAGGTCCTGGCCAGCGAGGATTTGGTGACGGTACAGTCGGTGAAAAACGCGACCGAAGGAAAGGGTTGATCCATGTTCAAGAATCTCAGCTTAAGCGCCAAATTGTATTTCGGGTTCGGCAGCGTGCTGGCCATTGCCACGGCCCTTGGCGTGTTCGCCTACACGCGTCTGGTGAAAATCCAAGATTCCTCGACCATCATCACCAAAGATTGCCTGCCCGGCATCATCTCGATTTCGAAAATCAACAGCCTGGCGAAAGACAATATGCGCTGGACCCAGGCCGCCATTCTCGCGGATGGCAAGGACGAGATAGCAGCGGAGAAGGAGAAGATCAAGGCCAATGTGCAGGAGGTGGAAAAGCAGTTCAAGGCCTATGAAGCGTCCATTACCCAGGATCGGGATCGCAAGATGTTCGAAGCCACCCGCGAACCGCTCGCGGATTACCGCAAAGTGCGCGGCGAAGTGATCGCCTTGGCCGAGGCCGGAAAGCACAATGAGGCCGTTTATCTTCTCAAGGAGGGCCTGCGTCCGACTTTCAAGAAATTCGAAACGTCCATCGAGGACCTCGTCCAGTTCAACGTCGAAAATTCCGCGGTCCAAGGCACGGCGATCACGGCAGACGTCAATAAGGCCAAGACCGGCATAGCCACCGGCCTGCTGCTGGCAATAGCCGTCGGCGCCGGGATTGGAATCTTCCTCAGCCGTTCCATTTCTTCTGCCTTGACCAAGGTGATCAACAGCCTGACCGAAGGCAGCGAGCAGGTCTCTTCGGCTTCCGGCCAGGTGAGCCAGAGCAGCCAACAGATGGCCGAAGGCGCAAGCGAACAGGCTTCTTCCCTGGAAGAGACCTCGGCGTCCCTGGAGGAGATGTCCTCCATGACCAAGCAGAACAGCGACAACGCCAAGCAGGCGAACATCATGGCCAACGACACGCGCCAGGCCGTTGAGAAGAGCCGCACGGCCATGAGCCGCATGAGCGAAGCCATCGGCCAGATCAAGGAATCATCCGACCAGACCGCCAAGATCGTGAAGACCATCGACGAAATAGCCTTCCAGACCAACCTGCTGGCCCTGAACGCGGCCGTGGAGGCGGCGCGCGCCGGCGACGCGGGCAAGGGCTTCGCGGTGGTGGCCGAAGAAGTGCGCAACCTGGCGCAGCGCAGCGCCGATGCGGCCAAGACCACCTCCTCGCTTATCGAACAATCCCAGAAGAACTCGGACAACGGCGTTGCCGTCTCGCAGGAAGTTGCCGGCATCTTGACCCAGATCGTGGACAGCGTCGGCAAGCTGAGCCAGTTGATCGGCGAGGTCTCCAGCGCCAGCCAGGAACAGGCCAAGGGCATCGAACAGATCGGCACGGCCGTCACCGAGATGGACAAGCTGACGCAGTCCAACGCCGCCAGCGCGGAAGAATCGGCTTCGGCCTCGGAGGAATTGTCGGCCCAGGCCAAAGAGCTGAACGACATGGTGAACGTGTTGGTCGGCATCGTCACCGGGTCGTCGCAGTCCTCGCGTCCGCCTCTCAACTCCCGCACCGGCGCCGGCCGCCAGCCCGCGGTCCCGGCCGCCAGGTCCGGGAAGCCCGGCAAGGCCCAAGCGCCGCGCTTCGGCAAACCCTCCGCCAAGTTCGCCCAAACGGGTCGCGCCGGACAGGATTGGAGCCCGGCCCCCGGCAACGGTCGCAATGGACACGGCAAGTCCGCGTTCGCCGCGGCCGCCCGGGTCCGCACCGCCAATCCCGAGGAAGTCATCCCGCTCAACGACGATGAACTGAAGGATTTCTAGGCCGCGGCATGGAACTGGACGCGAAGACTTACGACGATTTCCGCGCGCTCGTCTATGACGTAAGCGGAATCACCCTGGGCCATGGCAAGGAAGCCCTGGTCAGCGCCCGCATCGGGAAACGGATGCGGGCCCTGGGGATGGACGAGTTCAGGTCCTATCTGGGCATTGTGAAGGCCGATCCCGACGGCGAGGAGATGGTGCAGCTGTTGGATGCGATATCCACCAACGTCACCAGCTTCTTCCGCGAGTCGGCGCATTTCGATCGCATCGCGGAACTTTTCGCCGGATGGCTCAAGCAGGGCCAGCGCCGGTTCCGGTTCTGGTCCGCCGCGTGTTCCACGGGCGAAGAGCCTTATACGCTCGCCATGACCTTGGCCGAAGTCCTGGGCGGCCAGGACGTCGACCTGAAGATCCTGGCCACGGACATTTCCACCAAGGTGCTGGAAAAGGCCGCCGAAGGCGCTTATCCGGAATCCAAGCTCACGGGCATTCCGGCCGCCTTGCGCGGACGATACCTGCAACGCGAGAGCGCGGGCGGGGAGGCGGTCTGGCGCATGAAGAGTGTGCTGCGCGACCGCATCGTTTTCAAGCGTTTCAATCTCTCGACGCCGCCGTTCCCGATGCAAGGGCCCATGGACGTGGTCCTGTGCCGGAACGTCATGATCTATTTCGACAACCAGGTCAGGCAGGGCCTGATCAACGAGATCCACCGGTTGCTGAAACCGGGAGGCTATCTCATGGTGGGTCATTCGGAAAGCCTCACCGGCATCGCGGGCGCGTTCGGCACCATGGGGCCTTCAGTCTACCTCAAGGGGGCCAGGTGAAAATCATCGTCGGCGTCGCGGACATGCGTTTTTCGGATCAGGCGGACGACGTCATCATCACTTATTCCCTGGGGTCCTGCATCGGCCTCACCCTGTACGATACGGAAAGGCGCGTCGGCGGGCTGGTGCATTGCATGCTTCCCCTCTCCAAGATCGACGCGGCCAAGGCCGAAGCCAATCCCTACATGTTTATCGATTCCGGCGTCTCCGCCTTCCTACAGAAGCTGTTCGACCTGGGCGCGCAGCGGAAGACCCTGGTGGCCAAGGTGGCGGGCGGCTCCCAGATCATGGATGACAAGGGCGTGTTCAACATCGGCGAACGCAACAACACCGTCGTGCGCAAAATGCTGTGGAAGAACAACATCCTCATCTCGGGAGAGGATACCGGCGGCTCGGTGCCCCGGACGATGTCGCTGGATCTGGCGACCGGCAAGACCGTGCTCAAGATCCAGGGAACGGAGAAGGAACTATGAGGTTCAGGGACGAGTCTTGCCGCCCATCCGATGGTATCGGCGATACTGAAGGAATCGGCGGTTTAGTGAAAAGGGACGCAAATGGCCTATAACATCCTGGTGGTGGACGATTCCGAAACGGTGCGCGCCGTGATAGCCAAAGCGATCGGCATGTCCGGCGTTGAGGTCAAGAGCCTGATGACGGCCGGGAACGGCCAGGAGGCCTTGGACATCCTGGATAAGGAGTGGGTGGACCTGGTGTTCGCCGACATCAATATGCCCGTGATGGGCGGAGTGGAAATGGTGAAGCGCATGAAGGCGGACGACGGGATGAAGGGGATTCCCGTGGTCATCGTCTCCACCGAAGGAAGCGCGACGCGGATCAACGGGTTGCTGGAGTCCGGGGTGCGCGCCTTCCTGCGCAAGCCCTTCACTCCCGAATCCCTCAAAACGACCATAGACTCGATCATGGGGAAATGAAGCATGGAAGTCACGGCTGAAAAGGTGCGCGAGGTATTCACGCGGGTGATGGAAAAACAGGTGTTCCTCTTCGCCGAGGACCAGGATGCTGCAGGGATGCCGGAAGGCGGCGACTGGGTGGAGGCGCGCATGGCGTTCCGCGGCCCCATGGGGGGGAGCCTCTCGCTCGCCATGCCCAAGGAGGCCGAGCTGGAGCTGGCCGCCAATTTCCTTGGCAAGGATGCGGACGATCCGGAGGTCGCTGCCTGCGCCGAGGATTCTCTCAAGGAAATCCTCAACGTGGTGTGCGGCCATCTCCTGACAGCCTTCGCCGGCGAGGAGCCGGTCTTCGATCTCTCCATCCCTAAGGTGCATCCTTTGTCCCAGGGCGATCGTAACGCCTTGGCGGCTCTGCCGGACGCCCTCGGATTCGATGTGGAGGGCCGGCCCGCCCTGTTGCGCTTCCATTTCGAAACTATCGAAGGTTAGGCTCGATGTTCGAAGGCGGAGGGCGCATCAAGGTTCTCATCGTGGACGATTCCGCCTTGGTGCGCGACGTCTTTTCGCGCGAGTTGTCCCAGGACCCCGAAATCGAGGTGGTGGGAGCGGTTCCCAATCCCTTCGTGGCCCGTGACGAAATAGTCCGCCTGCGGCCGGACGTGATCACGCTGGACATCGAAATGCCGCGCATGGACGGTCTCACCTTCCTGCGCAAACTCATGAAGCACCATCCCATCCCGGTCGTGGTCATTTCCTCCCTGACCCCCAAGGGAGGCGAACTCGCCCTGGAGGCCATGGACCTGGGCGCCGTCGACGTCATGTGCAAACCGGGAGCGGCCTATTCCGTGGGGGATTTGGCCACGGAGATCCGAGACAAGGTGAAGGCCGCGGCACGCACTCCCGTCGGAGCGGCGCTGCATCGAAAGCAGCCCCCGCCCGCCACCCGGCTGTCGCTGACCCGCACCACCCACAAAATCGTCGCCATCGGCGCTTCCACGGGCGGCACCAAGGCCCTGGAATACGTGCTGACCTCGCTGCCGGCAAACTCGCCCGGCATCATCATCGTCCAGCACATGCCCGAGCATTTCACGCGTTCCTTCGCCGAACGCCTGAACACCCTGTGCGCCATCGAGGTCAAGGAGGCGGTCGACGGCGACGCGGTCACTCCCGGCAAGGCCATCATCGCCGCGGGCAATTTCCATCTGCTGCTGGACCGGAGCGGCGCCGTCTACCAGGCGCGGGTCAAATCCGGTCCGCTGGTCTCGCGCCACCGCCCTTCCGTGGACATCCTCTTCCGCTCGGCCGCGCGCTTCGCGGGGCGCAACGCCATCGGCGTGATACTGACGGGGATGGGGTCGGACGGCGCGGGTGGCATGAAGGAGATGAAGGACGCTGGGGCAGCCACCGTGGCCCAGGATGAAGCGAGCTGCGTAGTCTATGGAATGCCGAAGGAGGCGGTGGCTCGCGGCGGCGTCGATTACATTCTTTCGCTTACGGAAATCCCCGAAAAGATTCTCGAACTCGCCGGAAAAGAGTAGTAGCCGGTCAGGGCCTAGGCCTTCCTTATTTTTAAATCCGTGGGCCTAAGCACCCTGGTTTAAGCAGTGTGCTGGAGCAGCCAAGCCGGCTCGGCTTCGTGTAATTCCGCGACCCGCTCCCAATCCACGATCTTCCACCACGCCTCGATCCAATCCGCGCGGCGGTGCTGCCACTTGAGATAGTATGCGTGTTCCCACAGATCCACCAGCAGGATCGGTTTGCGGCCAATGCTGATGGGGCTGTCCTGATCGGCCAGATTCATGATGCGCAATTGCCCGTCGCGGTCCTCGGTCAGGAAGGTCCAACCCGCGCCGAACAAATCCATTGCCATGCCTGTGAATTTCTTCCGGAACTCCGCGAAGCCGCCGAAGTCCTTGCGGATGGCCTCTGCGAGCCGGCCTTTGGGTTCGCCGCCTTTGCCCGGGCCCATGAGGGTCCAGAACAGGCTGTGATTGGCGTGGCCGCCTCCATTGTTGACCACGGCGCGTCGGGAGCCCTGCGGGATGGCGTCCAGGTCGGCAAGAATCTTCTCGATGGATTTGTCCTTCAGGCTTGGGATTCCCTCGATGGCGGCGTTCAGCTTTTCCACGTAGGCGGCATGGTGTTTGCCATGATGGATTTCCAGGGTCGCCCGATCGTAGAAGGGTTCCAAGGCGTTGGCGGCATACGGAAGTGGAGGAAGTTCAAATGCCATGGGATGCTCCGGGACAAGGGGATGGTTCTAGCGGGAAGATAAAGGCTGAAAGGTTCGACTGCAATAGTTTCAACCGGCGTACCCACTCCATTATCAAATGCTCATGAATCGGCGCCGGATTGCGGGGAATTGGACCTGAAAGCGACCCTTTCCGTGAAAACCAGCAACTTCCTGTCCCCAGCCGGATGGCCTAGGCGCCAGGGGATTGCCTTCAGTTCGTGACGGTCACCCTTTTTGGTCGAGAATGGCTATCGAATTGCGAAACGGTTTTGGAGTAATGTTTTGGGAAAATTCTCCAAAAAACCGGTGGACCCGCCTGATTCAGGGCGCGTTCAGATACGCGTGGACGGCTTCCACGTCCGCTTCCATCAGGGGAAGCTTCACCATGATCTTGGTCTGCCGCTTGGGGGAGTAACCGGGAGGGTACTCTCCGCGCAGCACGCGCGCCTGGAGCAGGTCCAGGGCGGCGCCCTTGATGGCCGGTCCGAGCGATCCGTCCAGGGCCGGATTCATGTTGTGGCAGGCGATGCAGTTCGAAAGATACACCCCCCTTCCCGCCGATACCTTGGGGTCGGCATTGGCGTCCTGTTTGCGGCACGCGGTCCAGAGTTGGAGCGCGCAGGCGATCAGGAATGCGGCGGCGAACGGGAATCCAGCGGCGGCCGGAAAAGAGCGGCGCCGGGGGTCGGCGCCGCGCGGGGAAGGGGTGGAATCCATGTTGGAAAGCCTGAGGTTTCTCTGAGGTTTTTTAAAGGACGGCTTCGGAGAGGGCGTAGAAGATGACCGCCAGCAGCAATCCGTAGTGGATGACGCCCGAGACCTTCTCGATGGGCTTGGTGGTCGGGCCCTTGTCGGCCAAGAGGGCGTTGGCTTCGATGAGTCCCACGATCACCACGACGATGCCGAGCCACATGCCGACCTTGCCTGGCGCGACCGCGAGGGTCAGATGGCTGGCGGCTCCCATGAAGAAAAGCAAAGGGACCGAGAGCAGGGTGTTGGTGCGCGAGGCCAGGAAGGCGCGGCGCGCCAGGGCGGGCAGGTTCTCGACCTTCGCGCCGTTGGCGGAAGCGATGATCTTCTGTTGCCGAGGCCAGATCACGAACCAGACGTTGTACCACATCACCGTGCCCATGATGGCGCCGGTGAGGATGGTGGCGGACCAGGAGCTGTTGAACAGGGCCGCACCGGCGGCGCCGGCCTGGCCGAACTTGATCAGGATGATGGTCCAGCCCGTGATGAAAGTGCCCATGGCGCCATAGCGGAAGTAGAAGAGGGCCTTGGGCACCAGACCTTTGGTGGCTTCGGTCTTGGTGGCGGCTTCGGCCTTGGCGAAGAACGGGCCTTGCACGAAGTTGAAATACCAGAGCATGCCGATCCAGGCGATGCCGAAAATGAAATGTCCCCAACGCAGCAGGAAAACCATACCTTCGAAGTTGAATAATGCCCAATCCATAAACGCCTCCGCTATTTTGATAAAGGGGAAAATATAAGCATTTTGGCATTCCTTTCCCGCCGCCGAATGTCGCTATAATTAGCCCATGCCGACGACCGCGCTTACTGGATGGGGCCGTTACCCGATTGTGACGGCGGAGGCGGAAGCGCCG
>JBDSIO010000191.1:0-7016 GCA_039917895.1 Fibrobacteria bacterium
CCCTCCGCTTCAGGGCCATCCTCCAACCTTTCCGTCACCGGATCCAATCCTTCGGATGCCCGGCGCACCGCCATCGTGGTCGCGACCGAGAGGGCCGCGCCTTCGGTGGTGTCGATAACGGTGCGGCGATCGGCGGTGGTGGCCTACGGAAATCCCTTCTTCCAGGATCCTTTCTTCGATTTCTTTGGACCGCAATACCGCCGCAAGGAGATGAGCAGCCTGGGGTCGGGCGTGATCGTCTCCAAGGACGGCAACGTCATCACCAACAGCCACGTGGTTGGCGTTGGTCCCGGGGAGGGAGGCCATCTGGAAGCCATCACCGTGACCTTGGCGGACGGACGGCAGTTCCCGGCCCGGCTGGTGGGGGCGGACAATGCCAACGATCTGGCCGTGATCAAGGTGCTGGGAGCCGCGGATCTTCCCGTGGCCGAGATCCAGGATCGGGTCGACAACATGATCGGGGAATGGGTCGTGGCCATCGGCAACCCTTACGGCTACCTGATCGGGGACACCAAGCCCACGGTCACGGTCGGAGTCATCAGCGCCCTAAACCGCACCTTCAGCAGCACCAGCGACATCCATTACCACAACATGATCCAGACCGATGCCTCCATCAACCCCGGGAATTCCGGCGGGGCCCTGGTCAATGCCGACGGCAAGCTGATCGGGATCAACACCTTCATCTTCACCGGGGGCGGGAGCTCCCAGGGGTCCATCGGCCTCGGTTTCGCCATTCCGGTGCAGAAGGCCTGGCTGGTCATGGAGGAGTTGATCAAGTATGGCCGCATCAGGGAGTTCACCACCGGCATCTACGCGGACCAGGCTACCGATGAGACGCGGCCCGGCGTGGCGGTGGCCGCCCTGGATCCCGGATCTCCTGGCGAGAAGGCGGGCCTCCGCGCCGGCGACCTCATCAACGAAGTGGCCGGTAAGCGCATCGCCAATCTTCAGGACGTCCAGGACGTGTTCAAGCTGTTCCAGGTGGGGGAATCGGTGGAGGTCAGGTACCTGCGCGGGCGGGATCTGAAACGGACTTCCATCCTGCTGGAAGAAAAAGGCAAGCGGCGGAAACCCTGATAAGCGATAATCGGATTGATAGACGGGCGCGCTGCGCCCAAGGGAGTGATAGATGAACAAGAGCGCCGGAGTCGGTCGGTTGGTGGTGTTTATCCTGCTGGGCCTCATCATGGGCGGGATCCTGGGCGAGGTGCTCGGCGTGGTGCTCGGCCAGATCGGGGTGATGAGCGGCGGGGACATGAACAACCCCATCCGCAATTTCTTCGTCAAGGCGTGGGAACTGGACCTGGGCTTCCGGGACGGCTGGGCTCTGGACCTGTACCTGGTCAAATTCCGACTGGGACTGGGCTTCAAGTTCAACACCTGCAGCATCCTGGGCGTGGCCTTGAGCATGTATATCATGAAGTGGTCGAATAGGGGATGATCGCAGGGTCGTCAAGAGCGGCCAAGAATGGTCCGCCCTAAGCCCCAGCCGCCCTCTCCCCCCCTTTTTCTATATTCAAAGCCTCCTCTCACAAGGCTTTTTCTTATGGCAACCGTCGCCGAAACCGCCCGGAAAGTCCGATCCGGGGAAGTCACTTCCGAATCGCTCGTCAAGGCCTCCCTGGACAGAATCGAGGCGGCCAAGGGCTTGAACGCCTATCTGTCCGTGATGGGGGATGAGGCCCTGGAGCGCGCGCGCGCGCTTGACCGGCGCGTGGCGGGCGGCGAAAAGTTGGGACCCCTGGCTGGCATACCCGTGGCCTTGAAGGACAATATCGTGACGGCGCAGGGCAAGACCACGTGCGGGTCCAGGATTCTGGGCGAGTTCCGGTCCCCGTACGACGCCACCGCAGTGGAGCGGTTGATAGCGGCGGGCGCGGTGCCCGTGGGCAAGACCAATATGGACGAGTTCGCCATGGGCTCGACCTCGGAGACCAGCGCGTTCGGCGCTCCCAAGAACCCCCTGGATGAATCGGTAATCGCGGGCGGCTCTTCCGGCGGATCGGCCGTGGCCGTGGCCTCGGGAACCGTCGCGGTGTCGCTGGGATCGGATACGGGCGGATCCATCCGCCAGCCCGCCTCATGTTGCGGTCTGGTGGGCGTGAAGCCGACCTATGGGCGAGTGTCGCGTTACGGCCTGGTGGCCTATGCGTCTTCGCTGGATCAGATCGGCACTTTCGGACATACCGTCGCGGACGCGGCGTTGCTTTTGAATTCCATTTGCGGCTGGGACAAACACGACAACACTTCGGCCCAGGTGGCGGTGCCGGATTTCACCGCCTCGCTGGCCAAAGGGATCAAGGGCAAGGTCATCGGCCTGCCCAAGGAATGCTTCGGCGTCGGCCTGCAGCCGGAAGTCCGCGCCGCGGTCATGAAGGCCCTGGAAATTTTGGAGAAGGAGGGCGCGGTGATGCGCGAGGTTTCCATCCCCAGCTTCCAATACGCCATCGCCTCGTACTACGTGATCGCGACGGCGGAAGCCTCCGCCAACCTGTCGCGCTTCGACGGCGTGCGCTATACGTACCGCTCGAAGGACGTCAAGGATCTGTTCGGCCTCTACGCCAAGTCCCGTTCGGAGGGATTCGGCGAGGAAGTCAAGAAGCGTATCCTGCTAGGCACCTACGTGCTAAGTTCCGGCTTCTACGATGCTTACTACATGCAAGCCCAGAAGGTGCGGCGTCTGATTACGGACGATTTCAACAAGGCCTTCGCCTCGTGCGACGTGCTGGTGACTCCGACCATGCCCACTTTGCCGCAGAAGCTGGGCGGGATCTACGCCGATCCCATGGCTCAGTACCTGGGCGATATCTACACCGTGGCCGTTAACCTGGCGGGCCTTCCCGCACTTTCGCAGCCAGTGGGTCGCGTGGGCAAGCTTTCCGTGGGCATGCAATTCATCGGCAAGGCCTTTCAGGAAGAGGATCTGTTCCAGGTGGCCGGGGCCACCGAAAGGCTTTGCGCGGCTTAGGCCTAGCCGCGCCGCGCCGGTTAGATTTAGTGGATGCGGAACGCCTTGCGCCAGGCTTTGACCGCCTCATTGTGTATCTCCCTGTCCATTTCTCTTTGCGCCTCCTTGTGTTTTACCGCCTGTGGACCGCTGATCCGGCCCTATTACAATCGGAACCTGGGCGGATACTTGGAGCCCGATCCTTCCACCACCCCGACCGCCAAGGTTCCGGCCGTCCTGAAGAACATCGAAGGCGCCGATACCGCCAATGATGTCCTGCGCCGGACCGCCGAGTCCTGGTTGGGCGTTCCCTACGATTTCGGGGGACAGAGCCGCTCCGGCATCGATTGCTCCGGGTTTGTCCGCCAAATCTTCGGGGATGTATACGGATTGCGGTTGCCGCACAGTTCCAGCGCGATCTATCGGATGGGGGCCGAGGTGTCGCGCTCCGATCTGATGCCCGGGGACGTGGTGTTCTTCAAGAACTTAGGCTACATCGATCATAGTGGCATCTACATGGGCAAAAACTGGTTCATCCATTCCGCCTCCAGCGTGGGCGTGGCCTATTCCGCTCTCAACGCGCCTTATTTCGGCGATCACTACGCGGGTGCGCGCCGTTTGCTTGACGCGCCTTGAGTCCCGGCCCCGGATCGCCTATTTTTATCCGATGAAAGCCGCATTCCAGGGCGTCCATGGCGCCTATAGCGAACTGGCCAGCAAGCAATTGCTCGGCCCCCGGACGCAAACCCTCCCCTGCGAAGCTTTCGACGACGTGTTCGAAGCAGTGGCCAGGGGCAAGGTCGATTGCGGCATCCTTCCTATTGAGAACTCCCTGGCCGGCAGCATCCACCAGAACTACGACTTGTTGCTGGCGCGCGACCTGCATATCGTAGGGGAGACGCACCTCAAGGTCGAGCACGTCCTGATGTGCCATCCTTCCACCACCATGAAGGCGCTCACCCTGGTGCGTTCCCATCCCCAGGCTTTGGCCCAATGCAGCCGGTTCTTCGCGGAATCCAAGCGCATCAAACCCGTGGTTTTTTTCGACACCGCCGGCGCCGCCGAGTCCTTGGTCAAAGAGGCGCCGGCCCATATCGGCGCGATCGCCAGCGCGTATGCGGCGGAACTTTACGGCCTCAAGGTGCTGAAGCGGAATCTGCAGAACCAGCCCAACAACTTCACTCGCTTCCTGGCCGTTGCGAGGGAGGCTTTGACGCCCCTTAAACCCTTAAAGTCCTTAAAACCCCGAGGGCATTCCAGGCCGGCGCGATCGGGAGGCGCCGAGGCCAAAGCCAAGCCGGCCGGTAATTCCTCCAGGGCCTCCGGATATAAGACCGGCATCGCGTTCATGCCCTCTCGCAACCAGGTGGGCGCTCTGTTCAACATCCTGGGGGTCTTCGCCCTGCGCGGCATCGATCTCGTCAAAATCGAATCGCGTCCCAATCCCCTCTCCCCATTTGAATATTGGTTCTACGTCGACTTCGCGGGAGGGGTGGGGGAGGAGCCGGTGGATCAGGCGCTGGCACAATTGCGCGGCATGGTCTCGGACCTGCGCCTGCTCGGAAGTTATCCGGCCGCCTCGGGGTCGGCTCGCGTAAAATAGCCATCGTGCCGCCGGTAGGGCGGCCTTCACAGCCCAAGAAAGGCGGGGCCGCATGGCCAGAATCGACGGACGGAACAACGATCAATTGCGCGCTATCAAGATCACGGAGGATTTCGTGTCCACGGCGGAAGCGTCGTACCTGATCGAGGTGGGAAAGACCCGCATCCTCTGCTGCGCCAGTTTGGAGGATGAAATCCCCCGCTGGCTCAAGGGCAAAGGCAAGGGCTGGGTCACGGCCGAGTATAGCCTGCTGCCGCGCAGCACCGGATCACGTGTCAAACGCGAACGCTCGGGCGCGTCGGGCCGCACCCAGGAGATCCAACGTCTGATCGGCCGCGCTTTGCGCGGCGTCGTCGATCTGGAAGCCTTGGGAGAACGCAGCTACGTTATCGATTGCGACGTGATCGAAGCCGATGGCGGCACGCGCACGGCCTCGATCGTGGGCGGGTTCATGGCCCTGGCCAAGGCCCTGCAGCGCATGAGGGCGGCGCAGACCGCCGTCGCGACACCGCCGAAACGGATCCTGAAGCATTTCGTGTCGGCCGTAAGCGTCGGCATCGTCGAAGGCGTGCCCATGCTCGACTTATGTTACGTCGAGGACTCCGAGGCCGAGGTGGACATGAACGTCGTCCGCACGGATTCGGGTCACTTCGTGGAGGTTCAAGGAACGGGCGAGGAATCGGTCTATACGCGCGAGCAGTTGAACGCCATGCTCGATTTGGCCGACAAGGGTTGCGCCGAACTGTCTCTATTGCAAAAGCAGTATCTAGGCTCAGTCCTGCCCTGATTTTGAACCACCCTGGCCATTGCGCGATCCAAGCCTGACGGCGCACGCCTAAATCGCTTTCTGCGGGGTTTTATCAAGGTTTTTTGGTCGTTTGAAGCCACCGGGCATCCCGGCTGGGCTTTCTCCTGCGGAAACTTGCCCTGCCCTCAAAACCTCCCCTTATAATGACTGAATGGCCGAAATATCAAGTCCGAAACGCAAACGCCACCCCATCCGCAATTTCATCATCCTTCCGGAAGTGCAGTGGCCGTACATCATCCGGATCCTGGCGATCGTGAACCTGACGGGCGTGCTGATGGCCATCTCCATCTGTGCGCTGTTTTACCTGCGCTACAGCGGCAGCCCTATGGGCACTATGGGCACTATGGGCAACCAGGAAACCGGCGTCGACATGGTGAACGCCGGCCTGATGGGCTTGCTGGTGGAAGAGAACTTGATGGACGTGATCGTCCCGGCCTTCGTGGTCGCGGATGTGGTTTCCCTGGTCATCGGCCTATGGTTGAGCCTTTACTTCTCGCGCAAGATATCCGTGCCCATCTACCGCGTCACCAAATGGGCGGAAGTGGTCGCCAGCGGTGATCTGAGTTTCCGGCTCAAGTTCCGCCCCGGCGACGATCTGCAAAGCCTGGAAGAGGCGTGCAACAAGGTAAGCGAAAGCTACTCCGCCATCATCGACGACTTACGGCGCCAGATCACGGAGGCCAACCTGCCGCTCCCCGCCAGCCTGGATCCGGTCACGGCCGCGCAGAAGCGTCGCCGCGCCGCCGCTGCCCACGAAGCCTGATCCCGGGCGGTTCAGCCCACTCACAAAGGCACCCGCTCCGGAAATGCAACCGCCCGCTCCTCAGAACGCGAACGCCGACAGTTCGTCGCGCAATGCTTCCGCCAACACGGTGTTGCGCCTGACCGCCGGGTTGTGCTCCACCGCGCGCTGCAGGGCCTCGGTCTGACCTACCAGAATCAGGCGTTCCCGCGCCCGGGTGAAGCCCGTGTAGAGCAGGTTCCGCTGCAGCATGATCCAATGGGCGCGGGCGGCCAGCATCACCACGGCCTTGAACTCGCTGCCTTGGCTCTTGTGCACGGTTACGGCGTAGGCCAGCGATAATTCCCCCAGTTCCTCCCCCTGGTAGACAACGGGCTGCCCGTCGAAATCCACCGTCACCGTCTTCTCTGATTTGGAAACCGCCGAAATGTGACCCACGTCACCGTTGTACACGTTCTTGTCGTAGTTGTTGCGCAGTTGCATCACCTTGTCGCGGGCGCGGAAACGGCGCTCCCTGAACTCCAGGGTCTCGCGCGCCAGGGAGGCGGGATTGAGCCGTTCCTGCAGGGTCTGGTTCAGGGCGATGGTGCCCAGCGGCCCCTGGTTCATGGGCGTCAGGACCTGCACGTCGAAAAGCGGGTCATACCCAAAGCGCTGAGGCAACGCCTCGGCGACCAGCCGGGCCACGAGTTCCGGACCCGCGGCCACGTCCGCCAGCGGGATGAAATGCACATTGCCGTCGGCCGCGGCTTCGGAATCCGGCAAAGGGGAAACGACGGGGGCGAGGCCCTGGTGGATACGGTGGGCTCCGGCGACGATGCGCGACGCTTCGGCCTGGCGGAAGATGCGGTCGAGATGCAGATGGGGCACCGCCCCGGAACGGATGAATTCGGCCAGCACTTTGCCCGCGCCCACC
>JBDSIO010000192.1:0-12397 GCA_039917895.1 Fibrobacteria bacterium
CGACCAGGTTTCGGTATTTGCGGACCAGATACGAGGGGCTGAGGAACGGCAGTTTGCGGGTGGCTTCCAGAATGGTCCGCAAGGCCGGTTCCAACTTTTCCAGGTTGATGCCGCCCGTCGAAGCCACCAGGCGGTCAAGCTTCCACTTCAGGATGCGTGCCATGGCGTCCTGGCCTTCTCCCGCGATAAGTTTCATGGCGCGTTGCAGTTCGTCCAATTGCGAGCGCAACCCGGTCAAGGACGAAGTGAGCCGCGCGGTAGTGCGATCCGGGGATGCGGAGATATCCTTCAGCGCCTCCAGGAGGTCTTCCGATTCCTGCGCGCCCGCAGCCAGGCTTTCGAATCCGAAGGCGCCGGCGTTGCCTTTGACCATATGCAGTTCCCGGAACAGGTGCTGGCCGGCGCTCTCGCAGCCATCGACTTGCCATAACCCCGATGTCCCGGATCCTTTGTCCTTGCCTCCGTACAGGTATTCGTCCCAGGCCATGCGGGCGTCGTCGAGGCGCATGCGCGCGTCTTCCAGGAATGCCCCCACCGTTTCCGGAGGATTGGCCGCCAGGGCCAGCACATCGCGGACCTCGAGTCTGTGTCGCATGCGCTCTTCTTCGAGCTGTCGCACCATGGCGCGGCTGGGCGCGGAATCGATGGCGAAGACAGCGATGGCGGCGAGTCCGCCTTGTCCGTCTTCGAGCTTGCGGTAGGCCAACCGGACCGGACCCTCATCCCCCCCTTGCCCGTTGCGGATTTCCTGGGCCGGCGCCAAGGATGCGAGTTTTTCCCAACGCATATCCTTGTGGCGTTTAGCGACCAGATCGAGCCATTTGGCGAATTGCGCCCCCTGTTCGGGATTGAGCCCCAATACCGCCGTGATGGGAAGGCGAGGAGAGGTATCCCGGCGGCTGCCCTCGTCATTCGCGGATTTGCGGGACGCCATGGCCGACAGTTCCGCCAGTTCCTTGGCGTTGGTCACGGTTCCGTCGAGATTGAGGATAAAGAAGCCTGCGCTACCGGCGTCCATGATTTACCCGTGCCTCCGAATCCGTGTCAGGACGATTGCAGGATTTCCCCGATGGTGGCCTTGAAGTCGCGCACGAAGTCTTCCTTGTCGAAGCGGAGCGGCTTTTCGATATAGCTTCTGGCCCCGATGGAGAGGCAATCCAGCAACAACGGACCTTTCACCGCGGAAATGACCAGGACCTTGGCATCCGGAAACTCCTGGATGATTTGACTGAGCGCGCCGCGGCCGTCCAGTTTGGGCATGGTTAGGTCCATGGTGATCAAATCCGGTTGATGCTGCCGGTAGAGCTCCACCGCTTCCTCGCCATTCTCGCCGGATGCAAGGACATTGAACCCCAGCACGTCGGCAAAGAACCGGCCCAATTGCATGGTCTGGAACTTGGAATCATCGACGATGACCACGGATTTACCAATCGCTTTTTCCATTTTATCTGCCATCGTTTTTGCTTTCCGGCATTTTTCCTACCGATATTATAACACGCGCATCAGGACGGATTCCGTTCATGCGATGGTCTGGACAGTGGCCGCGAAACGGAAGGCCAGGTTCTGGGGCGCGCAGGCGAATTCGAAGAACAGCCCTTCGTCGGTCCGGATACGATAGGCTTGAGAGCCGGAGAAGTTGCCCACCCGGGGCGGGGAAATTTCGGTATTCGGGGCGTTTTCCAGCTTTGAGAGCAGCCAGGCGAGGCGTGAGGAAACGAAGTTGAGGATTTCGGCATTGGCGGAAATGACCACTTTCAAGACCTCGTCCCGCGGGCGATCCGGAAGCATTCGCCTGCCGAGCCGGAGCATGGAATCGGTTTCCATCATAAGGAAGGAGAGAACCTGGGAGGTCGGAGAAAGGGCCAATTGCGTGACCACGACCGGAGACTGGATGGCGAACATGCCCTCGGTCTTAAGCGCCCGACCTAAGAAGGCGTCGGTGTAAACCCCCTGGAGGCCGCCATGGATGAGGCGCACCAGGTTGGTTCCGATGAGGTCCTTGATGACGGCTTCTTTCATGGGCATTCCGATTATAGCATGGCAGGCGTTGACTTGCCGGGTCCGGCTGTGATTTAATTTCCAGGGTGCAGACTGCAGTTCCCCTCCCTAAGGATGTCCCCCGGGTCCTCCATATCGATTTCCCCGCGGCGATCCTGAAATTGCTGGAAACCACGTTCCAGAACCGCGGTTTCCTCTGGGAGACTTCGGATACGGGCATTCAGGGATTCCATATGGCTCTGGTGCAGAACTACAACCTCATTTTCCTGGCGCTGAAGGAGAACACCATCGACGGGTTGCGCATCCTGAAAGGGCTGCGACGGGCCGGCTGCACCACTCCCATCGTCCTGTTCATGCCTTCACGCGAGCTGGAACAGCGGCGGGCGGAACTTTCCCGTTACCCCAACGTCCTCGCCTGTCTCGCGAAACCCCTGGATTTGCGCCAGGTGGACAAGGTCATGGAATTCCTCCGCCATCCCCCGGCTCTCAATCCCAAGGATAAGGCCAAACTGCTCCAGGTTCTGGGGCGCATTGAACAGGCCGTAAGTGCCGAAGTTTAACATTTCCGTCTCCGGCGACGGGATGGGCGCCAAGCTCCGCATCGAGGACTTCACGGCAGAATCCTGGCGGACCGAATGGGCGGGCTCCACCGGTCTGGAGGCGCAGGACAAGCTGAAGATGTTCCTGGTGGGGGAGGGCATAGCGGCCGATTGCATCCGCGAGGATATCCTGGGATGGATCGGACGCACTTTGACTTATGCGTCGGAATCCGGCCGGTCGCAGGATCTTGAATCGGTCCAAGAGGTGGACGTGGCGCAGGGGCGTCCGCCGGTGCATGACGAACCGCAAGGCCTAGTCTTCCACCATTCCTATCTGAGCAACGCCGAGGCCATCGCCGATCTCCGCCGCAAAGCCGACGCATGGGGTTTCGGCGGCATCCGCGAGTCCATCGATCCCGCATATTGGGTCTCGTCGGGCGAGACGGTGCTGAGTTTCCAGGGCGTGTCCGGCGGTCGCCAGGGTTGCGACGTATTCGGCGGATCCATCCCCTTCCTGTCGCTGCGGGATCGGCTGCCGCCTTTCGGCAAATCCCTGTTCCTCAAGGAGAAGAAGCTGATCGCGGTTTGCGAAGGCGCGCTTATCATCGAGGATGGCCAGCTCAAGGTGTTGGGCCCAGACAGCCTGCCCACCTGCCAGGTGGTGGCCGCCGAGGACAAGATGTCGGCGAACCTGGTGCTTGGCGGCAACTACCTGAACGACTGGACCGTGAACCTGGACATGGTTCGGCTGGCCTTACGGGACCAAGGCGTGGTCAGCATGCTGCCCGATTCCGAAATCCAGACGGCCCTGAACCGGTTCAACCAGGATCATCTTCCGCTGACCCTGCTCATCGCCCGCGGACGGCCGCCGGTTCCCGGTTTGGACGGTCATCTCCATCTGCTGGTCGATCCCGAGCCCGATGTTCCCATGCCCGGGGCCGACGGCAGCATAGACTTCAAAGACTTCTCCTTCTTCCGAACCGTGCCCGAGGGCGCGCGCTTGGCGCAAGTGATGCCTCCTTCTCAGGGGGAGCCTGGGATGAACGTATTCGGCGAAGAGATCACGCCGCCCGAGGCAAGGCCCTTTTCCGCCCCTCTTGGTCCCAACACGGCGGTGGAGGGTTTCGATCCCCTTTATGTGGTCGCCGGCAAACCAGGACGTCTGGCCATCCGCGTGGGAGTGCCCGAAGTGGTCGAGGTGCTGGACGTGGCGGGCGACGTGTCCCTAAAAACCGGCAACATCGAGTTCCCGGGGGCGGTGAGGGTATCGGGAGACGTGCACAGCCGCATGGAGATCCGATCCGTAGGCGACATCGAAGTGGTAGGCGCGGTGGAAGACAGCGTCATCCGATCCGACGGCGCCATCGTCATCAGGGGGGGCGTGAACGGGGCGGGCGGCGGCATTGTCAAGTCGCGGTTGAGCTCGGTGACCATCGGCTATCTCCACAACCAACGGATCGAATCGCACTCCCATATCGTGGTTTTCAACGAGATCATCAACAGTACTTTGCTGGCCCGCAAGACCATCCAGATGCGCTACGGAAAATATTCCGTACTGGGCGGGCATCTACTGGCCGGCGAAGGCATGGATCTGTTCAACGTAGGATCAGCAGCGGGAAGTAAGACCATCCTGGAGGTGGGCAAGGATTTCGAGGTCGAAGCCGAGATGATCGAGAAGAACGCGCGCCTCCAGCGGAACAACGAAGACCTGGAGTTCCTTCGGGAAATGGACGATCAGCTCGCCGGCGTGATCCGCCTGCGGCGCGGAACCAATGACGAGGATGTTCTGTTGCAGAAGCGCACCCAAGGCGCCATGGACATCCTGCAGCATTGGATCGGCATCCTGCGCAAGGACCTAGGGGATCTCTCCCGGCGACTTTACATCCACGAACCCTGCGCCGTCCTGATTCGGGGCGTCACTTATCCCGGCACGGTGCTGAAATACCATGACGATGTCCTGGTGGTCACGCGGGAATTGCAGGGGAGGAGATGGTTGTTCCGGGAAAAGGGGATGCTGCCCCCGGCGGACGGATTGCCGTTCTAGGCTTGATCGCCGGCTAAGCGTCGCTTAAGCGACTGCGGAAACGTTGGCGGAATCCGCCGAAACCGTTCCTTGCGCCAGGGATTCCTGCATGGAGAAGGAGAAGTTGACCCAGGCGCCGCCCACCAGCATGCAGCCGCGCTCCGTGCGCGCCTCTCCCAAGGGACGCGAAGCCCCGTTGCACGGCACGCAGGGAATCAGGTAGCCGAACTCGTCGCGGAAGTCCGCATCAGCGAGGATTGCGCCGGAGATGCAATTGGCCAGTTCGCAAAACGCGTCCAACATGATTTGATCCGGGACTCCGGCGCTGAACAGTTTGTTCCAAGCGTTCCTGTCGACGTTAAGGTTGCACAGCAAACGATAATTTTCCCCGATGTTCATCTGCGAACAATGCATGGCGTCCGGAACGGCGATGCGGGGGGCATCCCAGGCCGAGCTTTGCGAGGCGGGAACCATCAGGAAAGCGCCCGCGGTTTCTACGGCGGCGCGCATCATCGTTGTTCCAATCCGGCGCATGCATGCATCCATGCCGGATGCGGAGCGGGTCGTCGGCGAAACGGTGGGTGCGGTCTTTTGCAGCGTAGGCATAAATCCTCCGGCCGCGGATCACCTGATGAGCCCCTAAAGCGCGCGGTAGCTTGGGTTCGGGATCCGGTCCTATGATGGATTTCGGACCTTCCGGAAAAATCCTTTAGCCTTAACCGGATTTATCTTGCCCGATTCGGGCCGACATCGCTACCTTGTCAAAAACCGCCTGCGACCTCAAATGGCACGGCGCGAGCCGTCATTTCGTTAAAAGCGAGGAGCGTGGAGTTTGCGCACGCAAACTCCTGAGCGACGAGCCTAATTACTTGGGCATCGTTTCCATACGTTTTTGCATCTCTTCCGGGCTCAAGTCCTCCATGTGCGTGGACAAGGTCCAGATATGCCCGAAGGGGTCCTGTACGGTTCCGCTGCGATCGCCGTAGAACTGGTTCTGCACCGGGCGCCGCACCTTCGCGCCGGCATCAACGGCCCGTTGAAAGCGCGCGTCGACGTCGGGAAGGTAAACGTTGAATCCGAAGGTGGTGCCGCCCAGGCTTACGGGGCTTTGGGCCACCGCGTCCGGCATTTCGGGAAACTCGTCCGCCAGCATGATCCGGGAGTCGCCGATTTGGAGTTCCGCGTGGCCGACCTTTCCGTCGGGCATGGGCATGCGGTAGATTTCCACCGCGCCGAAAGCCTGCTTGTAGAATTCAATGGCGTCGGATGCGCCTCGGATGCTGATGTACGGGGTCACCGAATGATATCCGTCGGGAACGGCTTTGACCTTGGACTCCATGTCATTCTCCTGGGTTTGGGTTCGAACCACCAGGGAAGGTAGTTTGCGGATCGGTCCTCCCCCAGTAAACCGGACTACTGACCGATTAAAGCTTCAAAAAGACCGTGTTGTGAAAGCCCATGTAAATCGCCAAATGCGGATCCAGCATGCCGACATTTTCGTCGTGCACCTGGTGCTTCTGAACGGCTAACTCCGTGCCAAATCAGTTAATGGGATGGCGATAACCCTGCCATCCCCACAAAAGAACGCCAGTTATCAGTGGCAGGGCTGGGATTTCTGTAAGACCGCGGCGAACAGGCTGTCGTTGAGGAAATACAGGTTCACGCCTTCGAACACCTCGTAGGCATTATAATCCGGCTCCGTGCTCAGGGTGTCCCGGGATTCCTGAACGGGCGTATGGGAGGGATGGTGAGACAGGTAACGCAGCACTCCATCCTGGTGATATAGGGGTTTCCCCAGCGATGCGATGATTTCCTCCTGCTTCAGACCGTTCCTGAGCCACCGTGCCGGATGCATAAACCGGTCTGACAAAACGAAAGTGGCGGCACACGGATGGTCCTGGATAAAGAGGCCATTCCCGTAATAACTGCGAAATAGAGTATCGTCCCGAAAGGAGTCGTCGAATCCGTAAGGCATGACCGCTTCGGAATTCTGTGGGAATACGAATCCGGAGTCGAACATCTGGGAAACGCGCAAGGTGTCCGCCGACCCCGCCTCGGGCTTCCAGGACTTCGGATCACCGCTCAGGCTGTCCAAGCGCGCTATATCCTTGAATACGGTGAACAGGCTTTCGGGCCCCGCATAGGCGAAGCCTTCCAGGGTCTTGGGCAGGAATCTGGCCGGATCCCACGGGGGCGTCATCCCTCCGCTAGTAATCGCCTTGTCGGGTTTGTCCTTCACCATGCAACTGCACAATAAGAGCGCAACAAGGCTGGATACCAGCAGGGACGGGATGCGGAACACCATCGGCATGGACGCGCCTTTATCCGGGCGGAATGCCCAGGGACATGGATAAAGATACCAGAGTCCGCCCCACTTTCAACCCATAAAACGGGACTAATGCGGGGGCGGCGGTTACCGGTTGTCCATGGAAACCGAACAGACAGGTCAATCAACCGCAGGGAGCGTGGAGTTTGCTTGAGCAAATTCCAGAGCGACGAGCCTAAAAAGCAATGGCATGCGAGGAGCGCGGAGTTTGCTTGAGCAAACTCCAGAGCGACGAGCCTAAAAACCGTCCAGGACGTGATGCGAAATGGAAAAGGTCGGCAGCGCTTCGACAATCTTCTCGTCCGACATGGCGAGATCGATTTGGAAGATGGCATTTTTGGCGAGCAACGATCCGCTTTCCGTGGTCAGCAAGGATACCAGGGGCTTGGTGAACTCCGATGGGTTGGGGCCGACCACCTTCGCGATTCGTCCGCTGGTTAAGCGCACGAGGGAGCCCAGGGGGAATATGGACATGGTCTTGAGGAATTGCTTGATGTGGTCGCCGTCCAGTTGGCCTTCGCCGCCGAGGGACAACAGGGAGACCATCGCCTGATAAGGCACCACGGATTCGCGATAGCTGCGGCGGTTGATGAGGGCGGTGAACACGTCCGCGATGCTGACGATGCGCGAGAAACGGCTAACCATGGTTCCCGCGCGATTTTCGGGATACCCCACGCCGGAAATGCGTTCGTGATGCTGGTAGGGGATGATAAGCACGGCCTCAGACAGGCCGTGCACGCTTTCCAAAAGGCTCAGGCCCAGTAGCGGGTGCTTACGCATTTCGAATAGCTCGCCTTCCGTAAGCTTGCCCCGTTTGAGCCGGATGCGTTCGGGAACCAGCAGCATTCCAACGTCTGCGAGCAACGCGCCTTGGGCGATTTCGATGGACTGGCTTCGGGAATATCCGGCTGCCGTCGCCAGCGACAGGGAAAGCAGGCACATCTTGAGGGCATGATTATATAGGTGGTCGCCGCCGGAGTAGGGCGCGGCCGCCAGGTTGAGCAAGAGATGGCGATCCTTCATGAAGGTATCCATGAAGGAGCTGACGATGGACCGGACGATGGCGTTGCTGGCAATCTCCCCGCGTACAACCTTGCCGAACAGGATGCGCACCTGCCCTTCGGCCTCCTCGAACCGCCGATGGGTCTCGGTTTTGTACGGCTCCGTGCGGTCGCGCACCATGACCTGGCTCATGAACTGCGCGAGCGCCGGACCCACCGGATTGTCCATCGGTTTGAGCGCCGCCACCTTGCGCGCGAATGGCGCCGCCTTGCTCAATTGCGCGGCCAACGCGGCCTTGACCTTGAGATCCTCTGGGATCTCGGCCATGGGGTTCAGTCCCTCGAAATAACCATTCTCGTCCAGGGTTCGCAGTTCGTTCAGCGTTTGGCGCACCTCGCGGTCGCGACGGTTGTCCCAATTGTATTCCTGGCTTTTCATGCGTAAGTCCGGTTCAGCGCGCCACGATGGCGCCATCCTTGGCGTAAAAGGTTTTCGGACCGGAGATCACTTCATCCACGAGGTACATTTCCTTGCCGATTTTCATGATCACGCCTGGAAAAGCCTTTTTGGAAACGATGATGGTGGCGGATTCGGGTTGCACGGCCCGGTGTTCCAGCGCGGAGAACCGATCGCGTAGCTGCCGGATTTTGGCGTCGACCTTGGCGCGCATGCCCTCGATTTCGAACATGAGCTCGATGGTCCAGGGTTCGAGTCCGCGGTTGAGCTTCTCCAAGTCATGGATCTGACGTAAGGAATCCTCCAGCTTGCGTGCGTAGCGGCCCATCCGATCCATTTCGCCCCGCAAATCCGTCATTTCCTCGGACACGGAATAATCGTATCCCGCCTCGATGTGGGTGGGCGTTCCGGTCTCCGTGCCGGCGATCTGGCATTCGATGGAAAAGCGGGCCTGGGCCTTGCCGCCGGCGAGCAGGCCGTTCACCAGGATGGAGTTCCGGGATTGCATTCGGCTGTTAATCGCTTCCTTCTGCACCCGGATGGAATTTTCGCTGCGGACCTGTTGGTTGCGGACATAGCCGATTTGGATTTCGCCGCGGGCTTGCAGCAGTCCTTTGCCCTGGCCGGTGAATCCACCTTTGACCATCACCTTGCCCTGGGCCTTGACGGTGCAGTCCTCCACCAGTCCGGTGATTTCCACGTCGCCGCCCGCGTCCACGGAAAAGCCGCCTTTGACATCTCCGCGCACCTGCACGGATTTGCCGAAGGCGATGTTCCCGGAGGCATAGTCCACGTCGCCGTCCACCAGGTAGAACTCCTGGACCTCGATGATGCCGTCGGCCAGGCGCGCGTGGCCCAGGGTTTCAGCCACGATGAGGTTGGGATCGTGCGGGGAACGAATGGTGTTGGAGCCCAATTTTGGAACCAACACCTTGCCGGGTTCGGCGCCGACCAGTTTGCCGAAAACGTCGAGGCCGGGCATGCCGGCGGTGGGCGGATGGACCAAGGCTAAGGGCTGGCCCGGATTTACGTTGAGAATGAGGGAGGCGCGCATGTCGACCGACCCGCCGCCAGCATTCAGGGACGCGAATCCAACGCGAGACGCGAAATCGGCGCGAGGCGCGAAGCCGCCGTCGAAATCAATCAGGAATTCCAGCCAGCCGTCCTTGCCGGAGGTGGGCGGTCTGCCTCGGGTCGCAATCGGCTCAGCGTTCATTCCATGGGCGAGCCTTTCGAAAGCCGCGGCCAGGGAAGCGCTGTCGAGGGGGGAGACCACGCCCTTTTCCTTGAGGAAGACTTCGATTTCCGCCAGGGAGGGAACGACATAGTCACCCGTTTCCTTGCGGACGGGTGCCATCATGATCCGGGCTTCCAGACCTCCCTTTTCGATTCGCAGTTCCAAACGGTCGGTCCTTCGGTCCTTGGGCCTTATTCAGCGTGAAGCCAATCTTCACGGCCGATGTGGCCGTCTTGAAGGCTTCCTAGCCCTGAAATCATTATAGGGACCCGGCATCGCGGGGTCAATCCAACCGGTAAGGGGATCCCGAATGCCGGGATTGGAGTGCGGAAATCAAAGGAATCCTGAAGGTTTAACGCTTCCCGGACTTCAGGGTCTTCCAAATGTCAAATGAGACGGTGTCTTTGCCGAGGGGCGTTTCCTGCGGGCCGGATTTGGTGTAAAGGATGTTTGTGCGGGTTTTGGTGAAACGGATCAGAGGTCCGCCCGAAGGGGCTTTCTTTCCTTTCACGATTTCACAAGCCAGGGCCGAGTCCACTACCGGGTCTACGGTCTCGTCCGCATTGATACGGTTGAGGATTTTCTGGACCGGGATTTCGCTTTTGTTCGTGCGCCTCGCGACCTCGTTGATCTTGTCCGGCCCTTGCAAGCGGATTAGACGGAAATCCTGGAGATTCACGCCCGCATCCGAGCCTTCCCCTTTCAGGATTAGCAGCAGGGAATTGTCGGGCAGGACGGCTTTGGCCTGCACATAGGTTTCCCCCAGGTCCAGGGGAAAGCTCCGGGGAAGGATTTTGACGAATTCCAAGCTGTCCTTGGCCAAGCGCCATTGGGTCAGGAACACGTTGTTCTGATCCCCGGAAGACAGTTCGTTCAGTACCACAAATTTCGATTTCGCATTTGGGAAGTCGACGGAATAGCGTCCCCAGGAGAAGGGCTTCCCTTCCAGGAAACCCAATACCACCTTGCCGCCCGACGCGAGTTCCGAGGCGGTGGGGTCAGGGATGTCTTGACCTGCCAGACCATGGATGACGAACCCGTCCGTGGCGCCGGGGCAGGCCTCGCCGTCCCAGCGGCAGTCGATGGACCCGGCGAATTTCGGGAAATCGGAGGTGGAAATCTTGAATGCCATGGCCGGAATTCCGGCTAGGCAAACTACCAGGGTGCCCCATTTGAAAAACGCCATTCGGCCTCCGCTATTCGATTAGGCGCCTACCAGGCCCTAAAAAAAGGGCGGCGGCGATATAAGCAAAACCTGTCAGGCCGAAAAACTAACTAAGCTGGGAGCGACTCGGGGTCATTAGGCTGGATTGCACCTGCGAGTTCGGGAATATCTGGCCCCGCGCCGTCCGGCAATGGGCTAATTTACCGATAAAAGGGTAAAGTAACCGTTTCGAATGGGGTATTACCTCCTGAATCGGGGTTTGCGACCTCGGGTTGGTGGGTATATTTGCACGGCACGGGGATAGGGGAGTCGCGGTCGGGAATATTTTTCGGGGCGGCAATTTCATTAGGAAATCAATGGAAGGATTCATCATGTTGAATAGAGGCAAAGCGGCCTTGGTGGCGTGCGTTCTGTCCCTAGGGATGGCTGAAATGGCCGCGGCCCAAGCGACTCTCAAATACGGAACTTGCGCCGATATCACTCAGGCCAATTTCACCAAAGTCGTGGTCGTGGACAAGACCAAGGACGCGAACATGGACGAGGTCATCCGCATCGCGGTGGCAAAGAACGGCGATATCTACTACGCCGAGCGCGCCGGAAACATCAAAGTGGCGAAAACCAGCGGCGCCGTGGTGAAGATAGGCAGGATCGACGTCTTTCCTCCCACGCAAAAGCTGAATAAGCCTGGTTCCACCATCAACAACAACATCAACAACGAATTCGGCTTGGTCGGTCTGGCGTTGGACAACAATTTCGAAACCAACCGTTTCATTTATGTCAATTATCAGGCCCATAATGAGAACGAAGGCCGCCTCTCCCGCTTTACCGTGAACGGGGATATCCTGGATCCGAGTTCGGAAAAGATCATCGTAAAATGGCAGATCCAGAAGGATTACTGTTGCCACACCGGCGGCGATATCAAAATGGACGCCAAGGGCGATTTGTGGACCACCGTCGGCAACAATACCATGAACCGCAGCGACGACAAGAGCGAGCTGGCTTATGTCGACGAATCCATCGAGGGCGCGAATGATCAGGGGCATTCCGCCAATACCAATGACCTGCGCGGCAAGATTCTCCGCGTCCATCCGAATGCGGACGGAACGGTGTCTTTCCCTGCAGGCAACTTCAAGGAATCCTTCGCTTCCATGTATACGGCGGACGATTTGGCGAAAATCAAGCCGGAAATCTATGCCATGGGCACGCGGAATCCCTTCACCCTCGCCATCGACGATACCAAAGGCTGGGTGGCTTGGGGGGACGTGGGCCCGGACATCAATAAGGTCACGGAAGAATGGAACTTGATCACCAAGCCCGGTTTTATGGGCTTCCCCTATTTCGCCGGCGCGGAAGGCAATCCCAACTACAAGTTCAAGCTAAACAAGGATCCCCTCGCCCCCATGAACACCTCCAAGGACAATACCGGCGTTCAGAAACTGCCTCCCGCCCAGGGAGCCATTATAGGCTACCAGCAGGCAGCGGCAATTACCGGTCCGATTTACCGCTGGTCCTCCGCCCAGACGTCCCCCAAAAAACTTCCAGCGCATTTCGATGGCAAATGGCTCGTTACGGATTGGAAAAACCCGATTGGAATCAAAGTCATTTCACTGGACGATGCCGGCGCCAAGGTGGTTGCCAACGAGACCTTTTG
>JBDSIO010000193.1:0-10735 GCA_039917895.1 Fibrobacteria bacterium
TGGAACGCATCAAGCTCGCGAATCTGGACGGTCGCTCAGACATGCGCATCGCCGCCACCAACCTGATGATACGCGTCCTTTCCAATCTCGACATCGAAATCCTCGGTGCGTGGAAGGAAGGGAAGGCGTTGCCGCTGGTGAGGTATCCTGATGGATCGGCGGAGGCGGGGGTATTTTTCGAAGAAATTCTGAAGGGATTAGGCAAACCGAAATAGAAGTCAAAGTTCAAAAGTCAAAGTGCAAAGTGCAAAATAGGGAAAAAGATCCCGGATCTCGGATTACACGTTCCCGCTCGATACATGGTAAACGTAAAGTTTTCCGTCTTTCTTCCATTTTGAACTTTGCACTTTGCACTTTGACTTTTGAACTCTCTCACACATTCATCCAACCGACACCATCACGATCGCGGCGAACATCAGCGCCGCGCCGATCAGCCGCCCCGCCATCACCTTGGGGCCCGCCTCGCGCTCCCGGTTGCGGAACCAGTGCCCGGCGAACCAGATTAGCAGGAAGTTCCATAATCCGCGCGAACTGAAGACGATGTTCACCAGCGTCGCCTTTCCCTGGATTCCGATCACGCCGGTCAAAAGCAGCGTTTGCATCCCCAACAGCGCCGAACCGGCCAACAGCCATTTGCCGCTTCCGTTGGCGAAGGACAGCCTGGGTTTGCGCATGAAGGGCAGCAGAACCAGGGAATAAACCGCCGAGGCCAGGGCCATGGCGGGCAGGAAATGGAACGTCCCCCAGCGCGGGGCCCACTTCTGGATCAATACATCTCCCAAGGCGAAGAACGCTGCGGCCGCCAAGGAGTAAGCCAAGGTCGTCAGCGTGCGGCGCCGCGCCGAAGGAGCGCCGGCTTGCAAAAAAATGACAGCGGCAAAACTGCAGATGGCCGCGATCCACCAGGCCATCGGTACGTTCTGGTGCAACAAGGTTTCCGTGAGCAAGGCGACCAACAGCACCTTGGATCCCAGGGCGGGAGTGGCGATGGTGAGATCGCCGAAAGAGACGCCCTTGAGCGCGCAGCCCTGGCCCAGAAATGAAAACAGGCCCATGATCGCGGGCTGGTACCAAAGATGCCATGGCACCGCGCGGGCCTCGAAAGGGATGACGGCGATGAAGATGAGCGCCATGGCCCAATAGTTCACCGCCAGCGTCGTCCACAGATCCACGCCCTTCTCCAGGGCCCGCTTCATCAGCAGGGTCCCGATCGGATAGAGGATCGCGCAGAGCAGAGGGATGAGAAGGGAGGCGGAGATGGAAGTCAAAGTTCAAAAGTCAAAGTGCAAAGTGCAAAATGGGGGAAAGATCGGAGATTGCGGGTTCCAGCTCTGGGCATAGAATACGCAAAGATAGCCTCTTTCTTTAATTTTGAACTCTTTTTGAAATTCAAATCTTCAACGTGCTGGATAGGAAGATGCCGAAGATGTAGGCGTCGAAGTTCTGGCGGATCCGCGCGATCTGGATCTTATCCTTCACCCGCTCAGTTTGCAATGTCGGCTGACCGCCGCTTCGCTTGATCCACTTGAAGTGCGACATGGTCGCATCGCCGTATGCCATACCGATGCCAAAACGAGATTCCGTTAGATCCTTATCCATACCGAGCGATAACGTTCCGCCGAAATAGTCGATGTTGCGATCCCAACTGGCGGGGCGTTCATCATCAGGCCCTTGACTATAATCGGTATAGCCTCCCATTGCGATGGAATAGCCTTTAAACATCTTCCATTCCATGCCGCCCGCAAAATTCACAACCGCCTTTTTTTCGACCTTGTACCGCTTCGTCTCCGGCTCCAAGACTTCAAAACCGGATCGTCCTTTGGCGATCGTGTCGTTAGGGCTGAATCCGGTGTAAGAATAGAGACTGCCCATGTAATAGTCGGTTTGGGCGGTAAGCGTAAGGGGAGTCCAAGGTTGCCATGAAACGGCCAAGCTTAGGCTCGGAGCTGAGGTTTCGGTATGATTTTCCTGCCGCGTTTGATTGTAGATCTGCGCATCCGAATGGATGAATGAGGTTTGTCCGGGTTCTACCAAGGTGTCGCTGGTAATGTCCTCGACTCTTTGTTCTTCGGTGCGATCGATCCAGACAAGGCTACCCGGCGAGGCATTGATGCCGAAAGAAAACCCCTGATCCATCCGAACAAGAATGCCGAATGTTCCGGTGGCGCCCAATCCTACCTGCGTTACCGTTCTGGTAACGTTGTTTTCATGGAATCGGGAGAGGTCATCGGGATCGCCTCCCACGTAGTTCGCATCCCATCCGCCATAGGCCGTTTTTTCAAGTTCGGTGTAGTAAATGCCATAGAGCGTGAATCCAAGCGAGATATTTTCACTGAACTTGAGCGCACCGCTCGGTCCGATCATAGTTGTCTTGGACACATCGTAGTAGGAAAGGTTCAACTTGGTGTAGCAAGGATCCGGAGTTCCTTCGAAATCCCAGCATCTTTTCGTTGTTGAAGTATCCAAGCTGCGATACGAGTTCTCGATCTTCTGCTCGCCGGTGAACAGATCGTTCTGCGGCGTCACGATGCTGAAGCCGTAGGCCCAATTCCCCATTCGTTGGGAAAACGCCGTGATGGTGGGGCTGAAGTTGAAGGAGTTGTAGGGAATATCCGTGCCATCCGCGATGGCGATCTTCTGCTTCTGATACTGGACCACTTGTGCCGATACGTTCAGCTTGATGTTCTTGATCTGGGTGAGGCCGGCGGGATTGTAGTAGGTCGCGGTCGCGTCATCCGCGAGCCCGGTGAAGGCGCCGCCCAGAGCAGCTCCCTTATCGCCCACCAGCACGACTTTATGGTTGAACAGGTCCGCCGAGGCGGGCAGGCAGGCCATGGCCAGCGCCAGGCAGAATTTCGAAAAGGCCGCAGGCAGACCTGCGGTAAAAGCCGCAGGCTGACCTGCGTTTGAAGCCGAAGGTAGGTCTGAGGTCGGAACCGGCGCATGGATGAAACCGGCGTTTTTGGAAACGCGCATATACCCTATTTTTCAATTGTTCCTCCGCTCGCTTCCAGGCTTTTCTGCGGACACGGTCGGCCAAGACCCGGCGCTGGAAAGGCGCAGGGCGGGGTCTTAGCGCGAAGGTTATCTTTTCTCTAGAGTTTAGCCAGGACCATTTTTTCAGAAAGGACCCCCGTGTTCGCACACAGACTCGATCCCGCCATCGCGGAGGAAACCCTCGCCCGGGCCCGCCTCTCGCCCCGCCGCCGGGCCAACCTCTGCTTCCACCGGCCCGCCGATCGCCTACAGCGGATGGTGAACGCCGCCTTGCGGGGAACCTATTTCGCGCCCCATCGCCACAAGGATCCGGATAAGCTGGAAATCTTCACCGTGCTCTCAGGTAGAGTTATGGTCATCACTTTCGACGATGCCGGCGCGGTCCTGGATAGCGCCATCCTCTGCCGCGAATCCGAACCCGGGGAACCGCCTCCCTGCTGGCAGGTGGAAATCCCCCCCGGCACCTGGCATACCTTAGCGGTGTTGTCCGAAGAGGTGGTGCTCTACGAAGTCATCGACGGCCACTTCGACGCGAAAACGCACAAGCGCTTCGCGCCTTGGGCGCCGTCCGAGAACGAACCCGAGGCCGCGCAAGCATATCTGGCGGAATTACTGAAGCGGGTTTCCCGGTAAAACGGTAATACGGTAATACAGTAAAAGGACCTCAAGACTCCGCGTGGCAGAGCCAACCCCGGGCGACCCAGTCCTTGAACCATGCCGATATGCCGGTTTCCAACTCCGCTTGTTCAGCCGCGGTCAAGCGCCCCTCCAGATTCCCGAACGCGTCCAACAGCGCTGCCGGTTCCCGGAACTCTCGCAACACGGCCAAGGCGGCCGCCGACACCGGTTCCTTCATCACGTCCAGATCCGCATCGCGGAAGATCACCAGGTCGGCGGAGCCTCGCACCGGGGCGATTTCGGCCTCCAGGGATTCGTCGGCCAGGCAACGGACCCGGTACTCGGCGAAGTCCCAGTCGACGTGCAGGGCCGTGACATGCGGTGCCAAGCGCAGGCGCGCTGCCATGAGTCGCGCGGTTTCGGTGAAGCCCGCTGCGGCCAGGGACTCTCCTTCGGCCGCGTCGAAGGCCTTGGAGAGCGCACGCTCATAAGCCACCGCCTGCAACACCGCCTGACGCTCCGGGCCCTGGTAACCAGCTTCCAAAAAGGCCGGGAATCCCGCGTCCAACTCGGCCAGAAAGGGCGATGATGGAGGATGCGCGGTGAGGTAGCGCACGGCCCAATCATTGAAGTCGCGCAGTCCCATCAGGTGGATGGCGCAGGTATAGTCCGACTGCATCACCGAGATCAGGCGGAACCAGTATTGCTGATTGTAGATCCCCAGGCGGCCGAACCCGGTGAGCCCGCCTTTGGTCCGCAGGCGGGCATCGGCATCCGGTTCCAGTTCCGGAGCCGACAGGGCCAGGGGATTGCCCGGATATTCCTCCGGAAGTGGTCTGCTGATGGCCTGGCCGAACCAGGTCTGTAAACCGGCCAGGTCGGGCGTTTTTTTCCGGGGGTCTGCCATGCCCATCCCTTCAGCGGCGGAACACGAAGTAGACGGCGCCTACCAGGCACAGAAAGGCCGCGCCGTGGTTCCAGCGGATGGTCTCTTTGAGATAGAGGGCCGAAAAGACCGCGAACACGGAAAGCGTAATCACTTCCTGGATGATCTTGAGCTGGGGGGTGGTGAAACTCCTCGAACCCATGCGGTTGGCCGGAACCATGAAGCAATATTCCAGGAAGGCGATGCCCCAACTGATCAGGATAACTTTCCACAGGGGTGCGCTTTTGTAGTTGAGATGGCCGTACCAGGCGAAGGTCATGAACACGTTGGAAATCAGAAGCAGGGCTATGGTCCACATGTTGGTCCCGAAAATAACAAAAGGTCCGGCGGACCGGACCTTTCGCCGGGGCCGGGCCCCGCGCAATGCGTAAAAGAAGGAAATCGGAAGCGTATCTCGGCGCTTCCGAGCGAATGGCGGAGGCTCCGTACCTCCGCCATTCGCCAGGATCAGATACCCAGGGAGATTCCGATGGATGCCAGCAAGCCCTGACCGGAGTTGCCGCCGACCACGAAGGGTCCGTTGGCGAGCACGGTTTCCTTGAGGCTGCCTTCAAGGGCGAAGTTGTCCTTGACCCAGCGGATGCCCACGGCCATGTCCGCATCGGCGGTAAGCAGTTGGGACGCTTCCGCGCCGTCAACGGGCAGATCCGACTGGCTATCCCACGAGGCGGTGACGGCGAAGCCGGAGAAGCCTTCGAAGCCCTTGCCGAACTGCTTCTGGAACGCGAAGTTGGGCGAAAGGGCAATCGTGTAGGCGCTGCCGTTTTCGGGCTGGAGATAGCTCAGAAGGCCGTTGGTGCCCAAGAACACCGCGTAGGACGAGTTCGCCCGCAGAATGTAACCCCAGGCAGGCATAACGCTGATGGTGTTGAAGGTTTCGTCGAAGGTCGGGTTCTCCAAGCTCCTCATCTCGCTGCTATAGCCAACTTCGAGGTTATAGGCATGCGTACCTTCAGTGGTGGCGTCCTTTTTCCAACCAGCCATGAAGCTCAAGGTATGGTTCTGGTCATCGTCTTTCGGGGCGGGTGAGGGCGGTTTGGTCAGCACGCTGTTCTGCAAGCCCCCGAGGCTGGGAACGCCCGTGTTCCAGCCGATCTGTCCGTATACGTCGCTGGAGCCCAGGTTGAAGTCGCCGAAGATGCCAAAGCCGCTCGGTGCGTAGTAGGTAGTGGTTTCCGTGCTGGGGGTGGCGGTCTTGGTGTGAAGGCGGTTCACGCCGAAAATGACGCCGGCGCCCCAGGCGGTGCCGCTGGCTAGACCGGCGCGGATCTGGCTCAAGGAGTCGAGCGCGAGCACGGAACCGAACCAATCGAAGCCGTTTCCCTGGATGGAATAGGCGGCGTTGACCAGATTGGCTGTTCCCCAGCCGGCTAGATATTGCTTGTCCCCGATGAGGGTGGGACGGCGGGAATAATCATCCACGGTATTATCCGCTGCCGCGTTGCTCTTGGTCACGCCCGTGTAGAGGCCCGTGCGGGGCGCGGAAGTGCTCGATGAAGTAGGCGTGGGATATGCTCCCGTGGACGTTCTGTCCTGGGCGTTGGCAAATCCCATCTGGCCTAGGACGGCCAGGCAGACAGTTGCAATCGTGTTGAGTTTCATCATAATGACCCGTTCGTTGAATGGTGGGTGAGACTTTTGGAAATTTGAGAATTTTCAAAAGTGCTTCCAGAAGTTAGCAAATCCCGGCCAATTCCAACAAATACCTGTCATTGAATGCTCAAGTGTCCGTAACCCGTGAATTTCCACCTGATTTCCACGGATTTGTTAACACTTGTGGATAGACTGTGGACAAAGGCTTTTATCCGAATCGCGACTACTTCAACCCATGGTAAATCAATAGGAAAATCGGTCGGGAAGTAGAGAGGAAAACCGGGTCCACGTCCCCCGGAGCCTTGCCTAAAGGGCTCGCGGAACCTGCCGCTAAAACGGGTTCACTTCGGTGATGATGATACTTTCGAAACGGTTCAACTCTTTTTCATGATACTGGAGAAAGATGGTCTCCGTGCGGACCCCCGTCAGGATGTTCACGATGAAGCGGCTGTAGCGGTACACCATGGACATGCCGCGCCCGCTTTCATCCCAGATTCCAGGGGGCATCTTCTCGCCGCCGATCTTGGATTGGCGGCGCAATTTCTGGAGCACGCGCAACATGCTGAGCGATCCGGTCGAATCCATCACGCTTACGCCCACCTTTTCATGGTCGGCCACCAGACTGATCTTGATGGCGCGGCGCTCGGCGATGTCGACTTCCGGGCGCGGCCGCAGCAGTTTGCTGTCCCTGTCCTCGGCGCTGATCCCCTCGATGGCGTAGGAAAAGGTGTTCATCAGCAATTCATGCATGAAGATGCGGAAGCTGGAAAGCTCTTCGGGATCGACGTGAGGTTTGCAGGCCTCGAAACACTCCTCGATCACGGTTTCGATGGTCACTCGCCCGCAATAGGTGCGGTACAATGGGCCGATGGTGAAGCCGTTGGGGAAGTACGGCGCGAAGCCGAAAATGTTTCCCGTGAGCAGGCGGATGGTAAGCGCGTGGAGGATGCCGGCGTCAAAGCGCCCCTTTTTGATCACGTTGCCGATGTGGAAGTCCGTCGCGATCTGGAAATAGTCGACGCCGTCGTCGGCGAGCAATACGATCTGCATCGCCGGATTCGTTTCGCCGATTTCGCGGATCAGTCGGGAGTCGCCGACCGTGCCGGAATCCGTGATCTCCACGAACACCATTCCGCGGCCTGTTTCCGGCACCGAGGCCCGCCAATCGGCGGGGGCGGCGCGCAGGAACCGGGGTTCGATCCGGTATTCTTTGTCCCAGGAAATCCCCGCGTAGCACGCCTGCAAACGGGCCGCCAGGGCTGCGTCTGCGCCCAGCAGGATAACGGGAAGGGAAAGATGCGGTTCTGCGTTCATAACTAAGCCTGACACCGGACATTATAACATCCCTGCATCGGCGAGTCGCGTGTTACCCCCGCCGAAAATTTGGGTTTTTACCATCGTCGTTATCGACTCTGAGTCCCAATTTGAACCCAGCTTCGATAGCTCAGGTAAGAGTCCAAAAAAAGAAACTCGTTGAAATTCCGCTAAACATGGTGGATAATAATCCTCAGAAATGACTACCCGGTCCGCATGTACGGGAAAGTGGAGTTTCAGGAGTTTAAAATGTTAACTACAGGGGAAGTGGCGAAACTGTTCCATGTCTCTGCCCAGACGGTCATCAACTGGCTCGATCAAGGCCGGATGCCGTACGAGCGGATCGGACGTGGGCCAAGACGCCTCACTGAAGAGGCCGTCATGCGCTATGTCGAGGAAATCGGAATCTCTCCCGAAGCTCTGGACGAGGAAATCTATGCGCGCGCGACCAAAGCCGCGGCCGCTTACCGTAACGCCACCGGACCCGCCGTCGTGGTGACCGATGCGGAACTCAAGGTCATTGCCTGGAACGAAGCTTCCCGCACCTTGTACGGCCATACCCAGGTGGAAATGCTCGGCAAACCCCTGAACAAAATCGTCTCCAAAATCCACGGCTCCGATTCGCCGCTCGACAACCTGGTGCGCGCTCCCTGGCAAGACAAGTCCCTCCAGATCGAAGCCCAGCAGGAAACCCGTTACGGCAAGCAGCTCACCGGAATCATGACCATCTCGCGGTTCTACATGGACGGCGTTCTGGCCGGCTTCGTGGTGGCCTGCAAGGAAAAAGGCAAGAAGTAAGCGTCGTTCCGGAGACGGAACAGACCGCATTATCTGTGGGAATAGGGCTCCGGTGGGGCCCTATTTCATTTTTGCCTGTTCACTCGCCAGCGCTCGTTCACGGGTTAAGTGGTTCTTCACCCGCGTTCTAAAAGCCCGAACTACTAGTCGTTCTTGGGTGCCGGCGGGACGAAGCGAAACACTTTTTCGTTCGGCTTGGACATCCCCAGTTCCTTGCGCGCCACCCTTTCGATATACGCGCTGTCCTTTTCCAACCGCTGCTTTTCGATCTCGAGGGCCTGCTTTCGCCGGGCCAGGCTGTCCAGGTCTTGGACCAATCCGGCATTGGTCCGGCGGAGCATGAAGACGTTGAGCGCACCGCTGGGCCCGCTGAGGATATGGTACACGCCGAATCCCACCACGCCGAGCAGGAGGTAGCGGAGCCACTTCACTCTGGGTTTAGGACCGGTTTTGGGTGCCGCCGATTTGGCCATGTATCGCGCCGTCTCCGGAACGGAAATGTAGCTCTTTCTGATACTCAGCATACCATTTTCCCGCGTCGGCTCCCAGCGCCCGGTGAGCGACACCATGCTAGGCAAGCCTGAACAGGGCGCCCGGCATCCGCTTCACCCTGCCTTTCAACTCCAACTCCAGCAATCCCGCCAGCAACCGATGCGGTGGCGCATTCCGGAAGCGCGGTTTCCTGCGGGCCTTCTCCGCGATGGCATCCAGGGTAACGGCCTCCCGGCCGATTAGACTCAAGAGCGCGCGCGCTTCTTCATCCAGTCCCGCCGCAGCGGATTCCAGCGCTGTAGCCAAGGCCGCGCCGCGACCGGTCTTGAACGCATCCCCGCCTTTAGGCGTCAGGTTGGTATGCGAACCCCGACCCTCCGATCCGGAAAGAGGCGGTTCCATCGTCGTTGCCGGCATTGCGGATGACTGGTTTGTGAATTCCGGTTCCAAGGGTATCCCGAGAGGGGCGGTTTCCGCGTGCAGGGATTCGCTCACTTGGTCGTCCATGCATCCGAGTAGGGTCGTGCTGGATGCGGGTTGGTTTCCGGAGCCTGAGAAGCCGGATAAACCGGAAGCGCCAGCGAGGACGGCCACCGGCGAGGCCGCGGCCAGGGAGAAACGGCGCGCTGGAACCGCGGCGGTGGTACCTTGCAACAAGGCCACGATATCGGCCGCGCGTTCCACCAGGTGCGCGCCCTCCTGGATCAGTTTGTGCGTGCCCTGGCAGCCGGGTTGATGCACCGCGCCGGGCACGGCGAAGACTTCGCGCCCTTGATCCAGCGCATAATCCGCCGTGATGAGCGCGCCGCTGTCGTTCCCGGCTTCGACCACGAGCGTACCCAGGGAGAGCGCGCTGATAAGCCGGTTGCGCCGGGGGAAATGCGTGGCATGGGGCGCCATGCCCATGGGGAATTCCGTGATCAGGCACCCTTGCTTGGCGATGCTCCGGGCCAGCCTGACGTTCTCGGGCGGATAGATCCAATCCAGGCCTGAACCCAGCACCGCGACGGTGCGCGCGCCGGCGTCGAGGGCCGCTTGGTGCGAAAGCGTGTCGATACCGCGGGCCAGTCCGGAGACGATGGCGAAACCGGATTCGCCCAGGCCCGTGCTGAGTTCTCGCGCCATTCGCGTTCCGTAGGCGGAAGGGAAACGCGTGCCCACCACCGCCAAGGCTTTACCGTCCTCGGGGCGCCAGGCGCCGGCGATGAACAGGAAAGGGGGCGGGTGCGGCAGGGTCCGCAAGGGCGCGGGATACGCGGCCGACCGCTCGGAGACGATGCGGACCTTCAAGCGCGCACAGGTCTCCTCCTGGAAGCGCACCGCCCGCAGATTGGGGCCGGCCTTGATCGCCTCCAGCGCTTGCGGTTTCAGTTGCGGACATACCACCGTCAACTCCGCTACGGAAGCCCCGAATACGCCTTCGGCCGACCCGAACGCGCAAAGCAATTTGTGATAGGTCGCAGGCCCCACTCCCGGAGCCAGGGCCAAGGCCAACATCCGACGCAACTCTTCCGGAGGCAGATCCCCTCCATCCCAGCAAGTTTCCATGGACTGGAATATACTGCACATTTGTTCAGCATGGCAAGTCCTTTTTAAAGCCTTGATTACCCTGGTTTATACGCGGATTTTTGCATTATTGCGGGTGAGGTATCCAATGAAGCCCGAAAATCCCTCCGCCTACTCCCTTTCCGAACTGCTCGAGATCATGGCCCGGCTCCGGGCACCAGACGGCTGTCCCTGGGATCGCAAGCAAACCCATCACTCCTTGCTCAATCATCTGATCGAGGAGTCCTATGAGTTCGTCGACGCGGTGGAGAACGGCGACCGCGCCAATATGAAGGAGGAACTGGGAGATGTGCTGCTGCAGGTGGTTTTCCACGCGCAATTGGCCCAGGAAACCGGCGACTTCGATTTCGCCCAGGTCGTCCACGGCATCAGCGAAAAACTGGTGCGCCGGCACCCGCATGTTTTCGGCGA
>JBDSIO010000194.1:0-9448 GCA_039917895.1 Fibrobacteria bacterium
GGGGTTGGCAGAGGGTTTGGCCGAGGCCTTGCCCGCGATGGCGTCGCGGATGCGCTCCAGCAAGGCGTTCCAGGCGTCGCGCTCTTCCGGGCCGGGAGCATGCTCCGAAACCCCCATCAGCGCGGCCAACAACTTCCGCATCGAGTCCACGGATTCCAGGAACAGATCGACCAGGCCGCTGCAGAAGGTGAGCTCTCCGCTCCTCACCTTGTCCAGCAGCGTTTCCGCTTCGTGGGCCAGGGTGCGTATCCCCTCCAGCCCAAGGAAGGCGGCCACTCCCTTGATGGAATGGAAGGCGCGGAAAACCGCGTCCACGGCGGCCTGATCCTTGGGATTGGTTTCCAGGGACATGATCTTGAGATCCGAGATCTCCAGATGCTCGCGCGACTCGGAGATGAAATCATTGAGGATGTCCGGATCGGTTCCGGGGGGAAGCACGCACCAGGCGGTCAGATCCAAACCCGTCGCTTTCGGCGTGGCAACCGCCGGGGGCTGAATCGCCGCGGCGGGTTCGGACAGCCGTCCCAGCAGTTCCACCACGGGCGCGGGAGCGGCCGCGCGGCCGGAATGGAAGCGGAAAACCTGGAGGAACCAGTCCTTGGTTTCCAGCAACAGATCGATCTTGGCCGAATCCCCTAAGCGGCCAAGGTAATCTTCGATGGCGTGGCACAGGGCCTCGACTTCGGCCAGACCGAGCAAGGCGGTTTCCCCCTTGACGGTGTGCATGAGGCGCAGCATCTCGCGCATGGATTCGTCGTCCTTGCGCTTTTCCCAATCGAGGATCAGGGATTCGAACTCTTCCATCACCCCGTCCTGGCGCGCGAGGAAATCGGAAAGGATCTTCCGGTCGAAGAACTGGGCGGACGTTTCGGTAACCGTCGCGGCGGCGCGTTTGAAGAACGCGATCTCTTCCGGATTCCTGCCGTTGACCAGGCTGTCCTGTAAGGCCGTTACCGTGTCGCCGAGGAACTCCGCCAAGGTCTTGGGATCCGCTCCTGCGGAATCGTTTCCTCCCTTACCGGGTGCTGTCGCGGCAGCATCCAGGCGCCGGCATGCTTCCCGGCAAGCCTCGGCCGAAGCCGCATGGCCGGATTCCCCAGCGATGAGGCCGATGGCCTGGAACGATTCGCGAAGCGGGGCGGTGTCCCCGCCGTTCCACAGCACAAGGAATTCAGCCAGGGCGTCGAGTCGGGCGACAAGGTCATTCATCGGGACGGGGTTCTCCGGGGAATCGCATTTTTCGATTCTTACTTCGGAGACTATAGAGGCTGGGGTATTTTCAGGTCAAGAAAAGACAAAAAATAAACAGCCATTCGAGGGATGGAACGGAACAATTCGCGGTTTCACCCGTTTTTGCGCAGGAAAATCAATCTGAAACCGCGGCGCTTCGCCGCAACACGCCATTCCGGCGGGGCGGCTACAAGATTGCTTTGTCGCCCTTCTTCGCGAGTTTGCGGAGCAGGATCCAATCCAACATGGCGTTGCTCAGGAAGCGGCGCGCGATGCGGAATTTCCTGGCCTCCCGGCCCACGGGGATGCGCACGGGAGCTTTGGGATTCTCCAAGGTGGCCAGGAGGACCGCGGCGACGGCCGCCCCATCCGGAATAGCGGGATCGGAGTCGCGCGAGAAATCGAGGAAGGGCTTGAGGCGCGGCGCATAAGGGCTGCCGTCCTTGATCACCGGGCGTAGCCGGTTGTGGAATTCGCTGCGCACCCAACCGGGTTCGAGGATGTGGACGCGGATATGGTGGGGATGGAGTTCGTAGCGCAACGCGAGCGTGAAACCAGTGAGGGCGGATTTGCTCGCACAGTACTGCGCCTTGAACGGGAACTGCAGATCATGCACGATGGATCCCAGGTTCACCACGATACCGGAACCGCGCGCGCGCATGGCGGGCACGGCAAGCTTGACCAGGCGCACCGCCGAAAAATAATTGACCTCGAACAGGGCGCGGCTGTCGGCCAGATCCGTGTCCTCTACCGATCCCAATTCGCCCTGGCCGGCGTTGTTGATGAGGATGTCGATGCCGCCGAAGAAGGCTTGGGCTTCAGCGAATCCGGCGTCGATGGAGGCGGGATCGGTAAGGTCCATGCGCACGAGGCGGAACGGAAGCGGCGTTCCGCGTTGGCGTTGCAGGCGCTCGCGGAGGGCTTCGGGGTCGCGGGCGGTGCCGACCACCTGATATCCCTTTTGGGTAAGCAGGTACGCGGAGGCGAGGCCGATCCCCGAGGAAGCGCCTGTGATCAAGACCCGCTTCGGGATTTGTTCTCCGCTCACTTCCAACTGTCGTCGCGGAGGAATTTCACGAGGTCGCAGAGACGGCGGTCGCGGGGCAGGAAGGCCCGGTCCAGGCGCGCGAGACGCACGCGGTTGGTTTCGCTTTCGAACTGGGCCATGAACTCGAAGGTATCGTCGTTCTCCCAGATGGCGCCCTGGAAGCTCTTGAAGTTGTTGCACTTGGCCTCACCCGTACCCTTGCCCTCGCCGGAAATCTTGGCCTTGGTCCGGATGGTGCGGCCGAAGACGTCGCCGGTATTGCCGGCGCTGTCGGTCACGTAGACGCGGATGCCCCACAAATGCCCTTCCTTGAACGCCAATAGGTACTCGTGGCGCAGGCCGTCCTGGGAGAAACTGTCCATGAGGTTGCCGTTGGGCAGCGTCTGGAAAGCCTTGCGCGGATACGCCTGGCGCACCTGGGTCGGGGTGCTGCCCCAGGATACGCTATAGGTGCCGAGCAGGGCGTTGCTTCCCGGGATCACCACCGGCGTCTGTTCATCCGCGGACAAGGCGTCGACGGATTTCGGCATCAATCGGGCCGTCGATTTCGCGGGCACGGATTGGCGGATCAGGGACGCGTAGGCGGCATCGCGTTTTTCCGAGATGCCTGGGAGGGTGGCGTCGTATTTGATGCTGGAGTCGAAACATTCGGTGGCCATGCCGTAGAGGCCGCGCCTGAAGTAGGCCTGGCCAAGAGCCATCCACAAGGGGCCGTTGCGCGTGTGCTGGCGCGCCAGCGGGTCCAAAAGGGAAATGGCGAAGACGGCTTCGGCATCGGCGGGACGGCCGCCCGCGGAAGGATCGGCGGTGGCGCGGGATTGCGTTTTCCACCCTAAGGTGGCGATGGCCTCGGCATAGGCGGGATTGGCGGGATCACGGGCCTGCAACTGATGATAGAGGGAATCGGCTTTGGCCAGGAACCCGCGCGATTCCCACAGCCACCCCTGCACCAGGGCCATGCGTTCGGTCTTGACGCCCTTTTCTTCCCCGTATTCCAGGGCCATGCGCGCGCTATCCTCGGCGCCGGTCATGTAATACAGGGTGGCGAGCAGATCATACGGCACGATCTCCGTGACCGGAATCGCCAGCTTTTTGCCGGGCAGGTAGGCGTCGGGCGACGATTCCATCAGCCCGATGGCGCTGCGGAAGTTCTGGTTCGCGATGCGGAGTTCGCCTTGGTCGAGATGCAGGCGCCCCAGGGCTATGTAGGGATAGGCGAAGTGGGGAGCGGACTTGATGGCCCGGAGGAAATGGGCTTCGGCGGAATCCGGCTGGTTGATTTTTTCGAAGCCGCGACCCGCCACATATTGCACCCAGGGATGCGCCGTGTCCTTGGCAAGGCAGGATTGCCAATCCCGCCGCGCATCCTCGCCGCCCTCGGCGCCGCCGACGTCGGGAGCGATGCGTCCGGAAAGCTGGGCTGCGTCCGGTTCCCGGGGTCCGAGGGCGCCCATGTGGATCAGGGCCGACAGGCCGTCGCCCAGGCAAAAGTCGGGATGCTGTTGGCGTAGGGGGGCGAGTTCGTTCAGCGCCTGCGCCCCGGCTCCGGATTCGGCCAGCTTCACGCTGCGGGCGAACCGATCCTGATCCTCCGCAGGCAGATCGCCCAATTCGGCGGCGCCGCTGAAATCGCGGCCTTTGGGAATGCGTTTGCCGGCTTCAGGGCCGAAAGGGGATTCGCCTACCCGCGCGGCCCCGCGGTCGAGGACCACGGCCAGGAAGAACCCGGCCACCAGCCCTGCGATGGCGGAGAAGACCACCAAGGGCAGGATGGAAGACTTCCGCCGCTGCCCCAGCATGCGACGATCCTGTCTCCGCCGGTCACCATTTGGATCACGCCGTTCCTGCATGGATTGAAGTATAGAATAGAACGGTATTGAGATCGATGGGGATTAACGCGTTGCCGCTGGTCTTTCCGACCGTGGAATTCCTGCCGAGCTTAGGGAGAATTTCGATTTGAAAACCGCACGGCGCCGGAAGGCAACTGCGAAACCGGTCACCCCCTGGAAGCGCGGGATGAATGCCCCGCCGGGTTGCCGACGCGCCTGGAGCCTGGCGCCAGGAAAATGGGTCTTTGCCATTCTCCCCGGATGTGGGGTATATTTGAAGCATGACGCCCGGGTCGATCAATCTCTCACCCTATCGCCAGGCTTTGGAAGCGTTGCAGCGGGCATTGGCCCAACCTAAAACCGAATACCTCCGCGATTCGGTCATTCAACGGTTTGAATTCACGTATGAACTGGCCTGGAAGGCCCTCAAACGTTTCCTGGAACAAGAGGAAGGCGCGGAAAACGTCGATGCCCTTCAACGCCGGGATTTATACCGGATGGCCGCGGAAAAAGGTTTGATCGGCGACCCGGTAGCCTGGTTTGGGTATCATCGGGCACGCAACGAAACCGTGCATACATACCAGGAAGCCAAAGCCGATGAAGTGTACGCGATTGCGGCGACCTTCGTGAAGGACGCCATCGAGCTTCTCGCGAACCTGGAAAAACGCGTTTCATGACGTTGGATATCGGGCCGGACTATTTGGCCGAGGTAAGGGGTATCCTCGAACGTCAAGTTCCCGGGATCACGGTATGGGCCTTTGGAAGCAGGGTGAACGGCCGGGCCAGGCGGTATTCGGATTTGGATTTGGCTTTGGTCGGCCGGGAGCCGCTGCCCAAAGAAACCCTCTGGGCGTTACGAGAGTCGTTCTCCGATTCGGATCTTCCGTTCCGGGTCGATGTCATCGACTTAGCAACGGTTTCAAGCGAATTCAAATCGGCGGTTGAAAGCAACCACGGCGTTTTGCAAAACTGAGACCGGCTTGGGCTAGTTTTCCTGCACGAAAGGCATCAGCTTGTCCTTCGACTCCTTGGAGCGGAGCAACTTGCGCAGGGATTTGTTCTTGATCTGGCGCACGCGCTCGCGCGTCAGCTTCAGTTCCTTGCCGATCTCATCCAGGGTGAATTCACGGGAGTAGTTGATGCCGTAGTACATGCGGAGCACCTTCTCTTCACGCTCGGACATCTGACCGAGCACGGAGTCGATGACGCGGGACAGTTCCGCCTTCTCGTTATCCGGCTCCTGGTTGCCTTCGTTGCCGAGCACGTCCATGAGGGTGGTGACGGGATCGCGTCCGTCGCTCTCGGCGCCCAGGGGGGCGTTGAGGGACACGTCCGCGATTTTCTCCATGATTTCGGCGATTTCCTGCTCGTAATCCTGGAACTCCGGCAACGAGATGGTCTTCTCGTAGTCGCCGCCGTTCTGGACCAGCGCCTTCTTGAAGCGGTTGACCATGGCGAGCTTGTTGGGCGGCACGCGCACGGCACCGACCTGTTCGAAGAGCGCTTTTTGGATGGACTGGCGGATCCACCACACGGCGTAGGAGATGAATTTCACTTCGCGGGAAGGATCGTAGCGTTTGGCGGCCTTGTAGAGTCCGAGGTTGCCTTCGTTGATCAGTTCCAGGAGGGAAAGCCCCTTGCCTTGATACCGACGGGCGATGGAAACCACGAAGCGCAGGTTGCCGAGGATGAGACGGTGCATGGATTTGGAATCGCCGCGCTTAATGCGGCCTACCAGATCCTTTTCCTCGTCCGGCGTGATGATGGCGTGCCGGTAGAGGTCGCGGAAATAAAGCTGCTCGTTCTGATCGACCAAAGGGAAGACTCCGTTCCGAAAACCGTTAGCCCACTCTCAGACCCAGGTCCCTGACACGCGGGTCCGGGACCCGGACCAAGGGCTTCTGGGTCCACCACCTGACAATCTACAATTCTAAGTCAGGCTCTCTCAAGCCCTTGCCGTCGAGTTCCGCCGCGCCTCAGCCAAGGTAAGGCCACGATTGCGCCGCGTCAGAGCCGTACTAACCAAGGTAAGGCGCGCGCACCATCACCGAGGCCATTTTGCGGGGTGGAGGCGCCGAAGTCAAACCTCCCGCTGCGCTTTACCTCGCCCTGACCGGGATGCGATGCGGTAATTCCATCCCAAGCCCCGTTTGCAGGTTAAGCCGAAGCACGTGGCACATTGACCGAAGGCGTGGTCCCTTTTGCACCTTGAGCCGAAGGTGCGGCCCGGTCAGACCGACTTAACGGCTCCGCCTTTAGGGCTTACCGCACCGGGGTGGGCCGGGTCCAGTCGCTTCAGATAATCGTAGCTGTAGATGCCGGTCTTATGGCCGTCGCTCCAATGGACGGCCATGGCGTAGCGGCCCACCGCAACCAGGCGGGCGGGCTTGATGTCGACGGCGATGCGCGACTCGTCGAGCATCTTCTCCCCGGTCCACTCGTTCACGCAGGCCGCGCAAGGGCAGGAAGAACGCAGGAAGCGCGAGGGCAAATCCGAAGCCGAGCCGTCATTCCATTGGATGCTGATGATATCCGGTTCCTTGCGGAAGATGCCGATGGGCGCGATCACCTTGCTCATTTAATCCTCTCCGCCTTCGGGAGGGTACTTGCCGATGCGGGAAGCGTACTTCCCGCTTCGGGAAGCGTGTCCCAGGTATAGTCGAAATCGCCCAGCACGCCGGTTTGGGAGGCGCTGAGGATGGACAGCTCCTGGGCTATCATTCCGGCGATGTCGCGGTAGGCCTTGGCCGAGGCCGAGGCGGGATTCTTCTCCACGATGGGGAGCCCGGCGTCACCGCCCACCGCCACTTCCGGTTCCAGAGGCACTTCGCCGAGGAATGGGACGCCCAGGGAGGTGGAAATGCGCCTGCCGCCGCCCTGGCGGAAGATGTAATGCTTCTTCTCGCAATTGTCGCAGATGAAATAGCTCATGTTCTCGATGATGCCGAGCACGGGCACGCTCACCTTCTGGAACATCTTGAGGCCCTTCTTCGCGTCCAGTACGGACACGTCCTGGGGCGTGGTCACGATGACGCCGCCGGACAAGGGCGCGCTCTGGGTCAGGGTGAGCTGCACGTCGCCGGTGCCCGGAGGCATATCGATGAGCAGGTAGTCGAGAGAACCCCAGATGACATTGTGGACGAAATTCTGGATCATCTGCGAAACCATGGGGCCGCGCCAGATCACCGGTTTCTCATCGTCGGCGAACATGGCCATGGACACGATTTTGATGCCGTTCACGACCACGGGATGCAGCTTCTGCTTGTCGTCGAGGACGGGCGCTTCCTTGACCTGGAACATCATGCTCATGGACGGACCATAGATGTCGGCGTCGAGGACGCCCACCGAAGCGCCGGTCTGGGCCAGGGCCACCGCGAGATTGGCCGTGGCCGTCGATTTGCCCACCCCGCCTTTGCCCGAAGCCACCGCGATGATATGGCGGACGTCCTTGAGGTTCTCGGTCTTCTTACTGGAAGCGGACTTAGGGACCTGGGCGGTCATGTTCACCTCCACGGAGGTGACGCCGGGGAGATTGTTGACGGCCTGGAAGGCCTGGGCCTTGAGATCCTCTTTGACCGGACAGGCCGGCGTGGTGAGCTGGACGTCGAATTTCACCGACCCGCCCTCGATGCGGAGATTCTTGACGAAGTCGAGATCGACGATGTCCCGATGAAGATCGGGATCCTGGACCACCCGGAGGGCGTCCAACACCATTTTTTCGGTGATTTTTTCGATGAATGGTGCCATGATTGCGTTACTTCCGCTGACCAAGCGCGTGCAGGGGCAATATGCCCCGGACCGCTCGGTCGGGATGGGAAATATAGCTCCTGGAAAGAATCCCGACGACGGCCCCGGGTCTTCCAAGGTCTTCTTCCAGGGTACTCTTCCAGGGTACTCTTCGGAGCTCAAGAAGGCCCCTTCCGGCTCCATCGGAATAAAGTCGGGGATTGGTTAACTTTGGGTCACTATGCCTGCAGGCTTTGGAAGGGAACGAGGATGAGCAAAAATCGGCAAATCGCGGTCGTGGGTCTTGGTTATGTGGGCATGCCCATCGCGGTCTTCTTCGGCCGGGTGCAGCGGGTCATTGCCTTCGACATCAACGCCCAGCGCATCGAGGAGCTGAAGCGCAATCTCGATCGCAATCATGACGTGGCCTCGGAGGAGATCGCGAAATCCGACGTCGAATGGACCATGGATGCGGCGCGCATCCGCGCGGCCGATTTCGTGATCGTCACCGTGCCCACCCCCGTCAACAACGCCAACCGTCCCGACCTCACGCCCCTGGTCAAGGCTTCGACCACCGTGGGCCGCAACCTGAAAAAGGGCGCCATCGTGGTCTACGAATCCACCGTGTATCCGGGCGCCACCGAAGAGGAATGCGTGCCCGTGCTGGAACGGGAATCGGGACTCAAGTGCGGCATAGACTTCAAGGTCGGCTACTCCCCCGAACGCATCAACCCCGGGGACCACGAGCACACCTTCACCAAAATCACCAAAGTGGTCTCGGGCATGGATGCGGAAACCCTCGACATCGTGGCCGAGATGTATTCCTCCGTGGTAACCGCGGGCGTTTTTAAGGCATCGTCCATCAAGGTCGCGGAGGCCGCCAAGGTTATCGAGAACACCCAGCGGGATCTGAACATCTCCCTGGTGAACGAACTCTCGCTCATCTTCCACCGCGTGGGCATCGACACCTCGGACGTGCTGGCCGCGGCCGGCACCAAATGGAACTTCCTCAAGTTCCAGCCCGGCCTGGTGGGCGGACATTGCATCGGCGTCGATCCATATTATCTGACTCATAAGGCCGAACAGCTGGGCTATATCCCCCAGGTGATCCTGGCCGGGCGGCGCATCAACGACAGCATGGGCAGATTCGTAGCGCGCGAAATGGCCAAGGAACTGCTCAAGCTGGGCACGGTGAACTTCAGCGGCGGTAAGCCCGTCATCACCGTCCTCGGGCTCACCTTCAAGGAAAACGTCTCGGACATCCGCAACACCAAGGTGGTCGACATCGTGAGCGAGCTGGAGTCGTACGGCTTCAAGGTCCAAGTGACGGATCCCATGGCCTACCCCGAAGAAGCCATGCATGAATACCATTTGGACATCGTGCCGCTGGATAAGCTGCTGCCCGCCGATGGCGTGGTGTTGGCCGTGGCCCATGACCAGTTCAAGAAGGAAGGCTGGGAACTGCCCAAGCGCCTGCTCAAGGGCGGCAAGGGCGTGGTGACGGATATCAAGAACCTGTTGCCTCGCGAGAAGACGCCGCCCGGAATCGTTCTCTGGCGGTTATAGGCTCGTCGCTATGGAGTTGCTAAGGCAACTCCACGCTTCCTCGCGATTT
>JBDSIO010000195.1:0-8607 GCA_039917895.1 Fibrobacteria bacterium
GCTGCCCCGCGAGGCTTTGCTGGATATCCTCACCAAGCCGCGCAACGCCCTGGTAAAGCAATACACCAAGCTTTTTGAAATGGACGATGTCCGACTCAAGTTCCAACCCGACGCGCTGGAGGCCATCGTGGACAAGGCCATCGTCCGCAAGACCGGCGCCCGCGGCCTGCGCTCGGTGATGGAGAACGCCCTGCTGCCCATCATGTTCGACCTGCCCTCCCGTACGGACGTGGCCGAATGCGTGGTCACGCGCGAGGTGGTCGACCACAAGAAGGAGCCCATGCTCATCCTCAAGAAGAGCAAGAAGAAGCTGGCGTAGCCGGCTTCCAAGCCCGCCTCAAGGGCGGGCCGCTGGCCTAGGCCGGCCTATTCGACTGAGATGCACAAGGCCGGGCACCAAGCTGTCCGGCCTTTTCATTTCCCCGATGCGAATCCAGCCATGCGCCGGGCACCTATAAGCTTTTGGTCTTGGAATCCCCGTAGCCCGGTGGAATACGGATTGATCCGCGACGTCGGAAAATGCCGCGCCCAAAAACCGGATCGGGATCAAACTACCTGTATCGGCATCATATCCGGAGTGACGGGGGGGATAATGGCCAGGCGCAACAATTGGATTTCCATGGCATTGCTGATCGGGACGGCGGGCGAGATCCTCGGTGCGCGGATCGCGATGGCGCAATCCGGTCAGCCGGCGCAACCGGCCAATTCGCTCACCGCATGCGAAAAGCAACGGGGCTTCGAGCACCTGTTCGACGGCACACGGGAGGGCTTCGCCTCCCATTTCGTCGCTTACAAGCGGGACGACTCCACCACGGACCCGCCCTTGGCCGCCACCTGGACGGTGGACCCGGCGGACTCAGCCTTGCATAGCGGCCAAGTGCAGCCCAATCTGCGCTCACGGGAGCGTTTTTCCGATTTCGATCTGCGCGCCGAATACCGCAATGATGGCGAAGCGGGATTCTTCTACCGGGCGACCCTGAAGGAGGAAGAGATTTGGATGAGCGGCCAGGAATATACTTTGGAGGATGCCCAGAATGTCGGCAACCGTAAAGTCCATGCCGGGTCCCTCTACGACATGTTCAAGCCTGATTCAGGCCACTACCATGCCTATGCGACCGGCCGCTGGAACCAGGCGCGCATCGTCGCCATCGGCGACAGCGTGGAGCATTGGCTGAACGGCGTGAAAGTGCTCGGGTACCGCTACCACAGCCCGGCCTGGTGGAATGCCAATGATCGTTCCAAGTGGAGCGACTACCCCGGCTATGGCATGAAGGTTCCCGGCCGGTGGGACGGCGGCCCGTTGTCGGACGGCTATCTGGGGCTCCAGGCCAATTGGGGCGGCAAATGGTCCCTGCGAAGCCTACGGGTGTCGCGGAAACCGGTCTTCTACGATGAAAGCATTTCCTGCCCCGGCCTTTCCACACCCTTGCGCGGAACGGCGCCGCAGGGCGCGCGGCCGCCGTTTTCCGGCATGCTGAGGCGAGCCGGAAATAGCGTGATTATCGCGACGGGGATCACCGGCGTACTGCAGGCGCGCCTCGTCCCGGCGGACGGCCGCAGGGCGTTGGATGCGAGTTGGATCGGAGACGCCGAGATCGGGTTCCCGGGCGCGGTTCCCCGGGGTCTGTATTTCGCTGTCCTGCGCACCCGGAGCGAAGAACGGATTCTGAAGGCCGTGCTCCCGTGATGTTCTCCTTGTCGGCGGCCCCCGGTGGAAGGCTCCGGCCGCTGCAGGGTTATTCCGGGTTACCGGCGCCTCGCCCCCGTCCGCGCGGCCGGTGCGCGGTTCCTCTGCGATTAATCCGCCTTCTTTACCGGGATGGACTTCCCCCGCAAGGGTAATTTTGCTTGATTTAGTTGCATTCTTTCCGATTCCCATTTCGAGCAGGAGAGCCAATTGGCCAAAGCTGATTCCAAAGAACCATCCGTGGCCGCGGGAACCGCCGCCGTCATAGCCGTCGATGCAGTCGATACAGTCGACGCCGCCGGGGCTGAGGCCTCGGAAAAGGCCAAGGCCGCCTCCGCGGAAGAGTGGGCGCAACTCCTTGCCGGCGGTCTGCCGGTCATCCCCCTGCGCGACATCATCCTGTTCCCGGGCACCGTGACACCCATCCTGCTGGGCCGCCCGCAATCCCTGTCGGCCATGATGCGCGCGATGGAGGGCGCCTCCCAACTCGCATTCTTCGCCCTGCAAAGAACCGCGTCCGAAGACGACGTGTCGCCGGAATCGCTGAAGACCACGGGCGTGGTCGGCCGCATCGCCTCTTCCCTCCCGCTGCCGAACAACCTGTCCAAGATTCTGGTCGAGTCGTTGGGCGTGGCGAAGGTATCCAAGTGGCAGAACCTCCCCTCCCTGATCCTGGCCCATTGCGAACCCTTGGCGGCGGCGCCGCTTAAGGAAGGGACCGCTCGCCGCCGCCTCGAATCCACCCGCGTCATGTTCGCAGAATACCTGTCGCAGAACCCGGACCTGCCCCGCGGCATCGCGGATCTCATCGATGGACTGTCCGGCCCCGAGGAGAAGGTCTATGGGATGGCCAGCCATCTCAAGATACCGGTGGAGTTGAAGCAATTGCTGGTGGAAGAGGGGACCCTCGACTCCAAGTTGGACATGGTCCAGGAATTCCTGCGCAACGAAGTGGACACGACCATGATGGGCCGGCGCCTGGAGCACGAAGTGCGCGCCGGCATCGCCCAGAGCCAGCGGGAATACTTCCTCACCGAACAGCTGCGCAAGATCCAGTTCGAACTGGGATCCTTTTCGCCTCCCGTCAACCACGAGATCAAACAGCTCGAAGAGTCCGTCAAGGCCAAGGGCATGCCGGAAAAGGCCCTCACGCGCGTGATGGCCGAATTGAAGCGCCTGGAATACCTGAACCCTTCCTCGCCGGAATACTCCGTGGTGCGGACCTACGTGGACTGGTTCCTGGGCCTGCCCTGGAACAAATACAACCAGGACAACCTGGAGCTGTCCAATGTCAAGAAGCAGTTGGACAAGGATCACTTCGGGCTCAAGACCGTCAAGGAACGCATCCTTGAACATGTCGCCGTCTACAAGCTTTCCAAGCATCACTCCACGCCCATCCTATGCCTGGTGGGCCCGCCCGGCGTGGGCAAGACCTCCCTCGGCAAGTCCATCGCTCTGGCCCTGGGACGCGAGTTCGTGCGCATCTCCCTGGGCGGCGTGCGCGATGAGGCCGAGATCCGCGGCCATCGCCGCACCTATATCGGCTCCATGCCCGGTCGCATCGTGCAGGCCCTGAAGAAGAGCCAAAGCATGAATCCGGTCATCCTGCTCGATGAGATCGACAAGCTGGGCAGCGACTTCCGCGGCGATCCCGCCTCGGCGCTGCTTGAGGTGCTGGACCCGGAACAGAATTCCGAGTTCATCGATCATTTCATGGAAATAGGCATCGATCTGTCCCAGGTCTTCTTCGTGACCACGGCCAACGTGGAAGAGCAGATTCCCGCGCCGCTCCATGATCGCCTGGAGGTGATCCGCATCTCCGGATACTTCGACAGTGAGAAACTCCAGATTGCCAAGGGCTACCTGGTTCCGAAGATCAAGGCCACCTCCGGCCTGGTGAACGGCCAGTTCGACTTCGCCGATCCGGTGTTGTCCACGCTCATCCGCCGCTATACCCGCGAAGCCGGCGTGCGCCAGCTCTCGCGCCAAATCGCCAAGATCGCCCGCAAGCGCGCCCGCGAAGTGGTCGACATCCTGGACCGCAAGCCCGCCGCCAAGGAAGCGGGCAAAGGCAAAACGGCCAAAGCCGCGTCCGCCAAAGGCGGTGCCTCGAAGGCATCTTCCAAGGCCGGATCCCCGGCCGCCATCACCCGCGAAAGCCTCATCGACTATCTGGGCGTGCCCATCCGCCAGGAGCGCATGGTCCCCGAATCCACCATCCCCGGAATGGTCACGGGCCTGGCCTGGACGCCCGTGGGGGGTGAAATCCTGCGCGTGGAATGCACCCTGCTCTCGGGCAAGGGCCGCCTGCATCTCACCGGCCATCTCGGCGAGGTCATGAAGGAGTCGGCCCAGATCGCCCTGACTTTGGTGCGCGAACGCGCCCGCCGCTACGGCGTCGATCCCGAAGTGTTCCACAAGACCGACATCCACCTCCACGTGCCCGAAGGCTCCATCCCCAAGGACGGGCCCTCCGCCGGCATCGCCATGACGCTGGCCCTGGTCTCGGCCATGACCAAGCAGAAGGTCGATCCCAAGATCGCCTTCACGGGCGAAGTCTCCCTGGTCGGCAAGATCCACGCCATCGGCGGCCTCCCGGAGAAGTCCATCGCCGCCCTGCAGGCAGGAGTCACCCAGGTAATGCTCCCGGAAGAGAATAATCCCGAAGTGCGCGAACTGCCTTACGAAGCCAAGCAGGGCCTCAAGCTGATCCTGGTCGACCACATCGACGAGGTGCTCGCGGCCTTGTTCAAGCCCACGGCCCTTCCGGCCGCCTCGGCCGCTGTAAAACCCACCAAACCCGCCATGCGCTCCGGGCTAACCGGTCCGGCCGCGAAAACCGTCGTAAAAACGACCGGAAAAATATCCGCGAAAAAGTCCCGGAAATCCGGCGCGAAGAAACCCCGTTGATACCGTTCCCGATGCGTTACCTGATGGGAGCGGTTTCCGCGAAAAGCCTCCCATGAGCGGCCTCCGGGAAAACCACCTTGCCATCGATGGCCGCATCCGCGCCGCCTGCGCCCGGGCCGGACGCGATCCCTCCGAGGTCCGCCTGATCTGGGTGAGCAAGAACCATCCTCGGGAACGGCTCATGGAAGCCCAGGATCTGGGCGCCCGCCTTTTCGGGGAAAACCGCGTCCAGGAAGCGCTGGAGAAATTTCCCCTTCCCCTTCCGCCAGGCGGGGGAATGCCCTCGGTGCTGCATCTCATCGGCCGACTCCAGAAAAACAAGATCCGCAAGATTCTGCCTTTGGCCGCCGCGATCCATTCCATCGATTCGGTGGAACTTTTGGAAGCGGTGGACCGGGTCTCCGGGGAGCTTGGCTTGCGCCCCGACGTTTTCCTCCAGGTCAACACCTCCCGTGAACCCGCCAAAGGCGGCTTCGAGCCCGATGAGCTTTTGCCCGTCCTTTCGGCGCTGCCTCCGCTACCGCACCTACGTCTGGTAGGCTTGATGACCATGGGTCCCCTGGAAGCCTCCGAAGGCATTCCCGCCGGCCAGGAAGCCGCGAGCCGCTGCTTTAAGGAATTGTCCAACCTGCTGAAGGCGGCGCAGACCCAAGCGGCGCAGGGCGATCCCGTCCGGGCCGCAAGTCTCAAGGATTTGGTTTGGCTCTCAATGGGAATGACCGGCGACTTCGAAGCCGCCATCGAAGCGGGCGCGCATTTTATCCGGGTGGGGACGGGGTTGTTTGGCGCACGGTAGATCGCGTGGGTGGAAGACTTGGCTATCGCCTCGGGTGCGGCTCGAGTCGCGTCTTGATGGTTGGTCGCGTGGGTTGCCCGGTCGCTCGGGTTCCGGGTCGTTACACCGCGAGCAGTTCGTGGGGGCCGGGTTGGTATCTAGGGTTTAGGCCCGGAATATAGGCGATATGGAATTCCGGTTCGACCTGGAAGTCCAATTCGAATTCGGGATCCGGCACTCCGAACAGAAATGTCATCCGCTTAAGCGGCGCGTTCCAATATTCCGCTTTGACCACCTCCACCCGCAGCAGGACGATATCGGGGTCCTCGACGCCTTCGGGAAACCAGCCGCTAAGGGCGGGATCCCAGAGCGACTTCGCCCTCTTTGGGTCCTCGACCAAAGTGGCTGTGCCGGTAACCGAAACGAATGTCCGGTTGTCGCCGGACACATACGCGAGACGGACCCCGGCGCCTTGCGAGATTTCCTGGGCCGTGGAGAATGAGAATCTGAGGAAAAACCAGAGGACGCCGTCTTCCGTCGTCTTCAAACAGGCGAGAGGACGCGAATGGACGGTGTTCGTATCGAATTCGGTCGTCAGGGTGGCGCTTTTGATGCCCCGGATTTTTTTTACCAGGCCGGCCCAAGATCCGGTTTTGCGTCGGGATGTACCATGCGTTCCTTTCGCCGTAGCGGCACGCACGCTAAATGTCGTGAGCGGGACGAATGGTGCCGTGGCCGGTGGGGATTTCGGATGCCTCTCCGCCGATCAAGGATTTGGCAAAGCGAATCAGGGTAACCATCTTCTTCGAGGAGGTATCCCAGTACTCGGCCTCATCCACGTCCACCCGGATCAGCACCAGTTCCGGATCGTCCAAGCCATCCGGGAACCAGGCCTTCATAAGGGGGTTCCAAAGCGCCTTGGCTTTGGCCCCGTCTTCGATCACCTGGGCCTCCCCGGCCACCGACACGAATGTTTCGTTGTCGCTGGATACATAGGCTAGGTTGACGCGGGTATCGTTTTCGATTTCCCTGACCTTGAGGGACGAGCGCCCGGTAAAAAACCAGAATGCCCCTGACTCCGCTGCTTCCAAAGTGGCCATGGGACGGGAATGGAGGGTGCGTCCTTCGCCTTCTGTTGTCATCATGGCGAATTTAATATGGCGGATCTTGCGCAGTAGTTCAGACCACTGTTCGATTTTTTCATCGCGATTGTCCATTGAACACCTCCTGAAATGCGTGAGCGGACCCAAGGACCGTTCAGTTAAATAACGCTTTGCGACACCCAGGATCCAGGGCCGAATTCCCCCCAATTCGAACCCGATGCCCAATCCCAAAGGGAAGTATCGTTCCATACGCCCCGCCGTACCACAAGCGGCCCACCCGAGGCGCGACGCAACCATGGGGCCCCCGCGCCGCTCCCGGATCCGTCTGAGGCCTTGGAGCCCCAAGTCCGACTCCAGGCGGCAAAGTGACTATTTTATAGGGCACGCAAGGACGGGGAGCCCATGATCACACCGCTCGATATCAAGAAGCATGAATTCGGTTCCCGGTTCAAAGGGTACGATGTCGACGAGGTGCGGGCCCTTCTCGAAACCATCGCCAAGGACTTCGAGGAGCTCACCCGCCAGAACATCCAGCTGTCCGAGCGGTTGAAAATCGCCGAGGAGCGGCTCAACCATTATCGGCTTATCGAAAAGACCCTTCAGGATGCCGTGATTACCATCCAGAACACCCTGGAGGAAAAGCGCAAAGTCGCCCAGCAAGAGGCCGAGGCCATCATCACCGACGCCCGCCATAAGGCCGCCGATGAACTTACGGGTTCCCGCGAACATGTGGCCGCGCTCCGGGCCGAGATTTACGTGCTTGAGAACCAGAAGATGCAGTTCTTCGCGCGCTTCCGGAATCTGCTGCGCAGCCAGGCCCAGATCCTGGAGGCCATGATGGAGTCGGAAGAGAAGGAAATGCCGCCCCGTCCCTCCGAGCCCCCTGTCCCTCAAAAAGCTCCCGCCGCCGATCAGGCCGATACCCGCTGGGCCCGCAAGGGCTAGGGTTCCTGGTCCTGTCAATCCTTTGAATCAGCGCGGGTCCCTTTGCGGATGAACCGGGCATTTGGTATCTTTCCCTGCAATCACGATCGAATGGTTTTCAGGAAGGTTGTTTTCATGTCCGATTTAGCCGCGAAGAAGGGATTCAAGGTCATCAAGATCCTGGGTATCATCACCCTTATCGGCGTCCTCGTAGCCGTGGGCCGTATCGTTCTCCGGGTCTTCAACGAAAAAAGCGGTGAACCGGAAGACGGGCATAACGGAGTCTGAGTTTTCCGCGGGTCGAGGCTAGGCCTCCAGGGCCGTCCGGATCTGGGCCAAATGATGTTCGCCGTGCCAGGCGTACATGCCCACCGCTTCGAACAGCGGCACCACCCTGTCGAGATGAGGATGGAAGAATCCCCGCCGGAACTCCGCCTCCCCCATGCTCCGCAAGGTCTGTACCCACTTTGAATGGATGGCGTTGATCAATTCCAAGGCCGGACGCATGTCCCCGCTCCGCGCATCGGGCAGGTCAGACCAGAGGTTTTCGAGATAAGGCTTGATGGCCGGGTTCTCTTCCGTAAGGGCGAACTTGAAGCGCGTGTAATTGTTCACGTTGGCATCCACGATATGGTTCGTTACCTGCTGCACGGTCCAGGAACCGGGGCGGTATTGGCGTCTCCATCCCGCATCCGGCAGGCTGGAAACCCGGGCGAGCAGTTTGCGTGGCAGCCCTTCGATGGAGGCTATGGCCTGTTGCACGGCCGCAGCCGCATATCCCTCGGGCCGCATGAAGCGTCCGATGGGAAATTTAAGGATTTCAGGCACGGTTGTGTCCAAAAGTCCCTCCCTGGAAATGTGAAAGCGCCGAGGGGAAATATAGGAAGTGGCAAATCGACAAACCACAAGATTTCCCTTTGCATTGCTATCCCGTGTCGAGCTCCACCGGCGGAGAGTATGGGTGGCCGCGGACATAGCCGCAGCCGGCCCGGGAATAAAATTATCGAAACGGGAGAAACGGAAAAAACAATGCTTACGCCAAAGGAATCAATCACTTAAGTTCCATCTCATTACTACTGCACTATTCAAGGCTAAGGAAATTTACGGAACAAATATTGACAAGTCTGAGGGGAAACTTAGGTTTCAGGTCCCACGCTTTGTTTCAAGGAGTAAAATGAAAAAAGTAGTCGCGATCGTCGGTTTGGCTC
>JBDSIO010000196.1:0-9764 GCA_039917895.1 Fibrobacteria bacterium
AGGGCCCATTTCTTCGAGGGCGCGTCCCCGGCGATCAGATTGTATGTCCGGGTAGTATCCACCTTGCGGAATACGAAGCCGCCGGTATCATCGGTGATCGCGCGACGGATCGAAGCGGTATCGGAAAGGCGGGGATCGTAATCCATCGGAATCAGCTTGAGGGCTACATGGGCCGCGGGCGCGGCGAAACCGTCCCGGACCGTTCCCGACAGGGTCTCGGCCGTTAGGGTCTCGGTATCCGATGCTCCGCCGGTCATGCAGGCATTGCAAGCAAAGGCCAAGACCAGAACCAGGGCCCGGATCAACGGCCGGACAGGATTCAAGCGGGAAGGTCCCGGGATCATGGTTTGCCTGCTTCCGTCGTTTCGGAAAGGGGGAAAAGGTTCACGTTCAATTGGTAGGCCCGGGTGGGGGACTGGTCCAGGCGGGCCAATTCCATCAACTCGAACTTGAGGTCCCGGATTTTCTTCCGGAACAATTCCATGGTCTCTTCGGAAATCCCGAAGGTGGTGGAGGACATCAGCCGTTCCCGCGGCCGGGCGGTATCGAGCGCGGCATCGGCCAGCTTCAGCATTTTCCGCTGGAACTCCACGATGGCCCCGGCCTCCACCTGGCCGTCCGTGGTTAGCACCGGATCCGCCTGGCGCCAACGGCCCTGGGCGTCCTTCCGGGACATTCCCAGGCGGGCCAAGAGGATTAAGGATTCTTCCGCCTGCCGGGGAGTGATGGCCGGGGTCAAGCGTCCCGCCAGGTCCGCGTAATCCCCGGTGAAGGCCATGCATCCGAGCAATTCCCGCACCGCGCTATGGTGCCATTCCGCGTAAAAGGCGTATTGGTCTTCCTTCACCCGGCGCTTGTCGTAATTGCCCCGCAGCCGGGTCAATTTGTCGAAGTAGACGTTCTTTTCCTTGATGGTTTCGGCCTGGTTGAAGAAGACCAAGTTCTCGAAATACTCCGCCTCCTTGTCCTTCAGCTTCAAGGCCATGCAGGTCTTGAGGATGCTTGTCTTGGTAAGGCTGCGCTTGCCATCGATGATGTATTTGTAGAAGGCGGAAGAGTTTATGCCGGCCTTCTGTGAAAGGTAGCGGTACGAGAAATGGGGATCGACCGACTTGCGCGTCTCGTAATATTCCCGGAGGAAGACCCGGTAGTCCGAGTACATCAATATATTGGGCGGCGCGGCGATGGGACTCATGGCGTGTGATCCAAGGTAATGGTATCCCGGAAATTACGGAAGCGCTCGGGAATAAAAACCGTTGTCCCGAGTGAACGGTGAGACGCGATGCAGGCGGATTGTCCGCCGTTCCATCGGATGGCCATTCATGGATAGGTCTTGCGTCCATCGGAGGCCAGAGGCCAGTACCGGATCCTTCCGGCCATTGCGAGAATGGGATGGGTAAGGCTTGGGGAACTGGAGGTTGGTACATTGTTGGCAACCCTGGAAAGGCTCCGGGATATCCCGTGGATAGAATGTTGTAATCGTCTTAAGCCATTTACTTCAATGGATTTGCGCGCCTATCCCTGAGAATGGGCGCAAAACACCGGTTTGCCGGGTCCCTTAGACTATCTTTTGCTCTTGTTGCCGGGCAGACGAGGCCCCCTTTTCAAGTTCAGTGAAGGCGACGAGCGGGGGAGTTTGCTTTGCAAACTCAATAGCGAGGAGCCAAACTAAGGAAACGCATGTACTTATCGAAGCTGCGGATTTTCGGTTTCAAATCCTTCGCGAACAAGGTGGAAGTCAATTTCCCCGGCGAAGGCATCACCTCCGTGGTGGGGCCGAACGGATGCGGCAAATCCAACATCATCGACGCCATCCGCTGGGTGCTGGGCGAGCAACGCGCCAAGGTGTTGCGCTCGGGCAAGATGGAGGACGTCATCTTCTCCGGTACCGCGGAACGGCCGCCCCTGAACATGGCCGAGGTATCGCTCCTCATCAACAACGATTCCGGCAAACTGCCTTCCGAGTATACCCAGATCATGATCACCCGCCGCGCCTTCCGGAACGGCGAAACCGAATACCTGATCAACAACACGCCCTGCCGGCTCAAGGACATTCATAACCTGTTCTACGATACGGGAATGGGTGCCGCCAGTTACTCCTTGATCGAAGCCAAGATGATCGACAGCATCCTTTCCGATAAGGCGGAGGAACGCCGGGTCATGTTCGAAGAGGCGTCGGGCATCAGCAAATACAAACAACAGCGCAAGGAGACCTTGCGGCAGTTGGAACGCACCGCCTTGGATCTGGCCCGCGTCGAGGACAACCTGAAGTTCGTCCAACAGAACGTGAACATGTTCGAACGCCAGGCCAAGAAGGCGGAAAAGTGGCGCGAGATCAAGAAGGCCTACGTCTCCTTGGAACTCAGCTACAATCATGATTCCTACGTGGAGCTGGACGGGAAATTCCGGGAGTTCGAAGCCGAGTCCGAAAAGAACAAAGATAAAGCCGCGGCCCTCCAGACCCAGATTACCGTCCGGGAGACGGAGCTCGAAGAAGGCAAGCTTTTGATCCTGGAAGAAGAGCAGGAACTGAGCCGCCTCAATCAGCTGGTGGCCGCGACCAATGCGGAAGTGGTCCGCCTGGAAAACGAACTCGACAAGGGCCGTGACCGGATCGTCCATCTGGCCGAATCCATGAAGCGGCTGGATGGGGAAAGTGAACAAGCCGGGCGCCGGGTGGGTGAAATCGCCCAGGAGAAGCGCTCGGACCATGAGGAAATCGCCCGCCTGGAAATCGAACGCCAGGAACTTGCCCATTTGACCGAAGGCCATGCCGAAGAAAAAACCCGCCTGCACAGGAATTACGCCGAGAAGCGCCGCCGTGCAGACGAACTGGCCGAAGAGCGGGTCCAGACCCTGGAGGAATTGTCCGTGCTGCGCAACCGCGCCGGTTCGGCCAATACCGAACTCCTGCATCTGAAAGAGGACGAAAGCGAACTCGACGCCGCCCTTTCCGACGTGGGCGAACGGTTCCTGACCTTCTCCGAGGAGAAACGCGGGCTGGAAGAGGAAGTAAGGAAACTGGAAGTCCAAGTCACCGAATTGGGCGGCCGCATCGGCGCCGGATCAGCCCGACTGGTGGAGATTGCGAAGGAGCTGGAAACCCTGCGCGGGGAAGACCGCGCCATGAATTCGGAAAAGGTGGCGCTGGAAACGCGCTACTCCATGCTCAAGGGCCTGCAGGAAAGCATGGAAGGCGTGGACGGTGGCGTCAAGCATCTGCTCGCCAAGGCCAAAGATCGCATCCAATCCCTGCTGGCCGATGCCATCCAGGTCCCGGATGACGCCGTCGTGGTGGCGGAAAAATGCCTGGGCCGTTATCTCCAGGCCTTGGTGGTGGGCGACCGCAGCACGGAATTGGATCTGCTTCGCGAGTTGAAAGCGTCGGAAAAGGGCGAGGCCCTCCTGTTCGCGTCCGCTCCTGTCCAAGAGGGTACTACCGGATTCGCGCGTCCCCGCCCCGACTTTTCCGGCGAAGCGGGATTCCAGGGATGGATCATCGACAAGGTGAAGAGCGATTCCGGGTTGCGTCCCTTGTTGGAACTGGCGATGGGCAACTATGCCCTGGTGGAAAGCCAGGATGCCGCCTGGACCTTGTTGCCGAAATTGGCGGGCCGGGACATCTGGCTGGTGACGCCTAGCGGGGAAATGCTGCATGCTTCGGGCCTGGTGCTGGGCGGCGCCAAGCAGGGAGGCCAGACCGGCCTTTTGCAGCGCAAGAACCTGATGGAACAGACCGCAGCCCGCCTCGTCGAGGTCACGGCCAAGGTCAAGGCGCTTTCCGAGCGCGTGCAATCCCTGGACGGCGAGCGACGGACCTTGGAGTCGGGCCAATCGGCCATGGGCCAGGAACAGAAGCAGGCGGAGCGCCACTGGCAGGAGCAGAAGGGCAAACTGAATTACCTGAATTCGTCCATCGAGCAGATGGACAAGCAGAAGTCCCAGACCCGCATCAAGCTCGAGACGGTGCGTGAGCAGTTGGAAGAGCGCGAGCGCAGCCAATCCGACATGACCGAGCGCCTGGAAGAGGGTGAAGAAGCCCGCAAGGTGCTCGAGAACCAGTTCCACCAGGCCCTGGAAGAAGTGCACAAGGCCGAAGGCGAGCGCGCCCGCTTCGAAGAGGCCCTGCGCGATCTGGATAAAAACAAAGCCCAGAACGAATCCCAGGCCAAGGCGCTGAAGCTGCGGGTGGAATACCTGGACCGGTCCGAAAAGGAACAGCAGGATGTGATGGGCAAGAATGGGGTGCAGAAGGCCGAGTGGAACGGACTGATTGCGCAATTGAAAGAGCGCATCCAGGGCCTGGCGGATCAGATCGAGATCCTGCACAACCGGATGACAGGGGAAGAGAAGCTGCGCGACGAGGCCAAGGGCGTGTACGACTCCAAGGTCGGCCGCTTGGACGAGATGCGCGTGATGATCCGCAATCTCAATGACGACCTCCGCTCTTCCACTGCCGGCCACCACGACTTCTCCATGAAAATGGAGCAGGCCCGCGCGGCCATGAAGAACATCCGCGAGCGCATGTTCGAATTGCACGAAGTGGATCTGTCCAATCCCAACAAGTTGAGCGATGAAGGCGAGAGCGTCCTTAGCTTCGAGAAAGTCGCCTATGACGCGGCTTCGGCCCAGGAGGAGATCGCCTCTTACAAGGATAAGCTTAAAAACCTGGGCAACATCAACCCCGGGGCCTTGGACGATTATGAAGCCGAAAAGGCCAAGTTGGACGAGGTCAACAAGCAGTACACGGATCTGGAGAAGGCGCGCCTGGGCCTTGAGAAGGCCATCAAGAAGCTGGACAAGGTCGCGCGCGAGCAGTTCCTGGCCACCTTCGGCGTGGTGCAGAAGAATTTCCAGGAAGTGTTCTCCAGCCTGTTCGAAGGCGGCGAGGCGCAACTTGCCCTGGAAGACAACGTCGATCCGCTCGACGCCAAAATCGAAATCAACGCTCGTCCCACCGGGAAGAAGATGCGCGGCGTCTCCCTGCTGTCCGGAGGCGAGCGCGCCCTGACGGCCATTTCCCTGCTGTTCGCCTTGTACCTGGTGCGCCCCTCTCCCTACTGTATCATGGACGAGGTCGACGGCCCGCTGGATGACGCCAACATCGGCCGCTTCGTGAACCTGCTGCGCCGCTTCGCGCACCAGACCCAGTTCATCGTAGTGACGCATAACAAGCGCACCATGGCCGCTTCTGACATGCTGTACGGCGTGACCCAGGAAATCAAGGGAATATCCAAGCTGGTGAGCGTGCAGCTCGACGAAGCCAGCCGGATAGCCGCATAATGGCTCGTCGCTCCGGAGTTTGCGTTGCAAACTCCACGCTCCTCGCTTTTATGGGATGCATGGCTCGTCGCTCCGGAGTTTGTGTCGCAAACTCCACTCTTCCTCGTAAAATGGGGAGTTAGTGGTGAACCTGCGGGAGTTCTTCAGCCGCGTCATCCATCTCTTCACGCGGCCGAACCCGGCCGAGCGCCGGCATAATATCTGGTTCCAGGTGGAGGCCAAGGCCGAGCGTTCCTCCAACTTCATCCGCTCCGGATACGTGCTCACCTGGGTGGTCGCCACCCTGTCCCATTCCCCCGGCAATCCCTTCTGGTCGAACGTGGCCAATCTGGGATGCGGCGGATTCTGGCTGCTGTGGTGCATGGGATACCAGTGGTACCTGCTCAAGCGGCCCTACCGGAAGTGGTTCAAATACCTTTCGACCACGGTGGATATGGTCGTCATTACCGCCATGCTGTTCTTCTATGCGCACGGGTCCGGTTATGCCTATGCGCTCAAGGTCCCCACTTTCTTCACCTATTTCTGCGTACTTGGGCTCGCGGCCATGCGTTACCGGCTGCACCTTGCAGTCTACGCCGGAGTGGCGGCCTTCGTCAGTTACCTCGCCTTCTGCGTTTACCTGTATCTGAACTTCGACATGGAGTTCGGCACCGGCTGGGAGCACGGGAATACCGGCAAGGTCTCGTCCGCCTACATCGTCTTCAACTTCACCTACCTGGTGGTCTTCACCTGCCTGATCTATTTCCTGGTGTATAACGTCAAGCGGCTCGTGAACGTGCGCGTACGCGAGGGCGAAACCGCCTTGAAGGCCAAGGAACGCGCAGCCATCGCCGCCAACGTCGCCCATGAAATCAAGAACCCGCTGGAAGGAATCTACGGGGCCGCCCAAATCCTCAAGGAGGAGGGAAAGGGAAACGCCAAGTTCATCGATATGATCCTCAAGGATTCCGTGCGCCTGAACGGGGTCGTCCAACAGTTCCTGCAATTCTCGCGTCCGTTCCAGCCCCGCATGTCAGGTTTCGATCTGGTGGATACAGTGTCCTTATTTTGCCGTGAACAGGCCGCCGTCGCGGGGGAAGCCAAGATCCGTTTCCGGTCCGATTGCGGCGCGGTGGAAGTCCATTCCGATCAGGAAGGGTTGCGCCAGGTGATGCTAAACCTCTACCAGAACGCCCGCCGCTACCAGATCGCGGACCTTCACGTGGATGTCAGCGTAAGGACTTCAGGCGGTATTCCCGAAGTTCTGATCGAGGACGATGGGGAAGGCATCACCGAGGAGAACCGGGAACGGGTTTTCGATCCGTTTTTCACAACTTCGTCCAAGGGCACTGGCTTGGGATTGGCCATCTCCCGCAAAATCGCAAGGGAAATGGGCGGCGATTTGTACTTTGAGCCCAAGCAGCCCGGAGCCCGGTTCGTGCTGGCGCTGAAACCCGGAAGACCCGCGGAGGCGAACACTTGAGCCGGACTGAATCAATTCGCGGCCGATTCCTCATCGTCGACGACGAGGAGCATATCCGCGAAATCCTGAAGGCCACTTTGGAACCCCTGGCCCTGTCCGTACACGATGCGGGCTCGGCGGAAGAGGCCCTGGAGATGGTACGCGAAGAGAATCTGGACATGATCATCTGCGACGTGCAGATGCCCGGGATGGACGGCCTCGAATTCCTGCACAAGGTGAAGACCGAACAGCCCGCCATCAAATTCCTGATGATTACGGCGCACGGGACCATGGAAACCGCCGTCAAGGCCCTGCGGTATGGCGCCTCCGATTTCCTCACCAAGCCTTTCGAGAACGAGGCGGTGCGCCAAATCGCGCGCCGCCTGCTGCGTGAGAAGACCGGATCGTCGGATACCCTGACCGCGGCCTCCGGACCGGTCAAGGGCGTGTTGGACGGAGTGATCGGAAAGAGCCCGGCCTTTATCTCCTGCCTTGAGAAAGCCCGTAAGGCCGCCGCCGCCGACACTACCGTGCTCGTCTGCGGCGAAAGCGGGACCGGCAAGGAAGTCATGGCGCGCGCCATCCACAATCTAAGCCGGCGCGCCGAGAAACCCTTCATTGCCGTGAATTGCGGGGCCATTCCCGAGAACCTGCTGGAGAGTGAACTCTTCGGCCATGAGAAAGGCGCTTTCACCGGTGCCATAGCTTCCAAGCCGGGCAAATTCACCCTGGCCGACGGCGGCACCATATTCCTGGACGAAATCGGCGAAATGCCCTTGCTGATGCAGGTCAAGCTGCTCCGGGTGATCCAAGAGCGCGTCGTCGAGCCCGTCGGCTCCACGCGCACCCAGAAAGTGGACTTCCGCCTGATCGCGGCCACCAACCGCAATCTCAAGGAAGAGATCAAAACCGGCCGCTTCCGCGAGGATCTCTACTATCGCCTCAACATCATTCCCATCGATCTCCCGCCCTTGCGCGAGCGCGAAGGCGACATCGTGATCATGGCGCGCACCTTCCTGGCGTATTACAACGACCGATATGGCTGCCGCTACGTGCTTACTCCTGAAAATGAAGTCGAGCTGCAATGCCATGGCTGGCCCGGGAACGTGCGCGAGCTCGCGAATGCCATCGAACGCGCCGTGGTGCTGGCTTCAGGCGACGGACTCAGCTTCGTGTTCGAAAGCGCGGCCGCCCAACCGGGTCAGAAAGCCGGCGCAGGTTCCCTTGCATCCACCGCCGGTCTCGCCATCAAGGAAAAGAAGCAGGCCCTGGAAAGGGATGAAATCATGAAGGCCCTGGATCTCAATCGGTGGAACAAAACCCAGACAGCCGAATCATTGGGGATCAGCCGCCGATCTCTTCTGTATAAAATCAAGGAATATGGCATCGCATAAGGCGATTCCCAGGTATCGCCGAGGTCCGGGTAATCACTTGTTCCCTTCGATATCGGAAAAACATCGCCCGGTAATTTTCCAAAACCCTTACGTTTAGGAACGGCGAATAACGCTTTACCCGTTGCTGGAGATGGTATGAATATGCAAAAGATGTTGATGATGGCCTTGGCTGTGGCTTGGAGCGCTCAGGCTCAGCAAGTCAATGTCCGCGGAAAGATCACCGATGGGACTGGAAATGGGGTGGCGAATGCCATCATCGAAATCACCAAGCTCAAGCTGAAGGATACCACCGGGGCGGATGGAACCTATTCGATTACGGGAAGCGTCACCGCATTGCGTGGATCCGCCAAACCTTTCGCCGACGCCATTTCATTCAGCAGAGGCGTATTGGAACTGACCTTGGCCAAACCTTCCCGGTTGATAATCGAAATTTTCGATGCCAAGGGAAATTTATCACACCGGGAGGATTACCGTACAACTTCCGCCGGAAGCTATCGCCTTGACCTGCGCGGAAAACTCCAGTCGAATCACCCATCCATGGTGCGCGCATCCTTTGGCGATGAAGCGCAAACCTTTCAGTACTTGCCCATGATGAGTTATGAGGCCGAAGCGGGTTTTTCGATGAATCCTTCTACGCCATTGAGCGACAGGCTTGCCAAAGTTACCGCCGCCATCGACAGCCTCAAGGTTACGGCGTCGGGTTTCGCGGCCAAGAGCGTAGCGCTTTCCACTTATGACACTACCGTGAATGTTACCATCGTCGGCGCGCAAGGCAATGCCAGCGCGGGTTGCGGTTCGGTTTCGCCCCTCAAGACCGGGAACTTCACCGAAAGCATAAACGGCATGAACCGCAAATGGATGCTCGACGTTCCGGCCAACTACGTTGCCGACGCCAACAAGCCTTATCGTTTGATCTTCGTCTGGCATCCGCTTGGCGGCTCGGGGAGCCAGGTGGTGGGCAGTGGGTACAACGGGCTCAAGTCGCTTTCGGGCGGCACGGCCATCTTTGCAACGGCCGATGGTCTGCAGGGTAGCAACTCGGAAGCCAACGGAACCGGCTGGTGGAACGCCAACGGCGGCGATATGAAGCTCGTGCAGGCCATGCTCGACAAGATCAACGCGGGACTCTGCATCGACCCGTCCAGGATCTTCTCCACGGGCTTCAGCTTCGGCGGAATGATGTCCTACACCCTTCCCTTCGAATTCGACGTGTTCCGAGCCGTTGCGCCTTGCTCGGGCAAGACGGGCGTTATTCCGTACACCGAAAAATTCACTAACCCGGTCCCGATCATGGCCTTCCACGGGGATGCGGATAATTTTGTGCTCACGAACCTCGGCAAGGCATTTTTCGACAAGTTTGCAGCGCGGAACAAATGCGGAACCCAAACCAAGGCCGCGTCCCCCAATGGCTGTGTCGAGTATCAGGGATGCTCCATGCCGAGCACTTGGTGCCTGTTCAAGGGCGGGCACACGACTTGGTCCGAGGAACCGGCGGCCATTTGGAAGTTCTTCTCGCAGTTCTGAGCGACTAAAAAATTGTATTTCAAGCGTCGTTCAGTCCGCAAAGGTCCCTGCGGGACATGGCCCCCTGGCGCGGGTACCCCTTGTTTAGAGGGGGTCGGGGGCCATGCCCGAGAGTGGCTCGT
>JBDSIO010000197.1:0-5886 GCA_039917895.1 Fibrobacteria bacterium
CTTGGCGGCGAGCTTTCCGGCGGCGAAATTATCGGTGGCCACGAAGCTGGATTGCGCCTTGGACTTGAGATCGGAATCGATGATGACGACGGGAATGCCGCGCTTGACGGCCGCCTCGACCGGGCGCGCCAGGGCGATCTCGTCCAGGGGGGCCAGCACGATGGCGTCCAGGCCGCGGCTGGCGAAATTCTGCACCACCTCGATCTGGCCTTTGCGATCGTCCTCCTTGGCCGGACCCTGCCAGAGGATTTCTGCGCCCTCTTCGCGGCCCGCCTTCACGGCGCCGGCATGCACGGTCTTCCAGAATTCATGGGTGGTTCCCTTGGGGATGACCGCCACGATGGGCTTGGCCGCCTCCGCTCCGCGCGATGACATCGGATTGGCCAGGCAGGCTAGGCTCAGTAGAACATGGGCCGCTTGTGATTTGCGCATCGATTTACCTTCCTTTTTCATCTTTAACCATCACTATCCATCATTAAGCGCCCGCAATCGGGGTAGGTTCGATTTTCGAATTGAAAATATAACCTGCAGCTATGCTGCGCTCCATCCGAATCGGCTACCACCATTCGCGCCGATCTTGAAGCCCTCATCCCGGATTCCCTGACCCCGGAGGACAAGGGGACCCCTCAGACGGAATATAGGATTCGATTTTCCTATGCACTCGTCGATGGCAAGTCCAGCATCCAAGCCGAAACGTTCGCGGGAGGAGCCTTGTACCTGGCCATAAACGGCAACAGCGACGGGAAGAATACCGTCATCAAATTCTCAGTGCCTTAAAATCGGAGTACTCCATCGGCCCATCGGCGCCATCGGATCGCTTGCGGAGGGGTGCGGAGGGGTGCAGAGGGCCGATGAAGATCCGTGGCAGCGACAATGCGGATTCCGATAGGCGCCGCTTATTCGGCCGTAGGTGATTCTCCCTTCAAGATGGGGAGATTCCGGGACGGAATGGCCCATCGATACGGTCCCTGGTTGGGATGGCAAGCCATGGCGGAGCAGGTGGAGGTCTTCGGATTGAATTCTGCCGGGGCTCCGCGGAACCTCGACGTATCGATGGAACTTGGGTCGAAAACCACATCCACCACGCCGTTCATATGGGCCACAGACGTTATCCATTCACTTATCACCGGTTCGGGGCCCGGTCTCGGGGGCATGGCGATGGGGCGGTTCCGCACCAGGGTTTCGACGCGCACCAAGGGATACCCGCGGATCTCCGGAATGTCAGGGAAATCCAGGGCATGGAATTCATTCCCGTTGGGATCCAGGAAAATCGAATCCTGGAACGCGGTGTCCCTGCCCATGATGGCTGTATTGTGGCAATGGAGGCATGTGATGGGCCGGTTGTTCGTGATACTGCTGCTTGTTTCGAAAAGATGGTAGACGTGATTGGTGTCGCGCAGCGGATAGGCATGGCAGCTCGCGCAATCGGGGCCGGATTGCGCGGCCTTGGAAACGGAAGTCAGCCCGGGTGTTTCGTTCCGGCAACCGGAGAAGGCCGCAAGCAATCCGAAGGCCGCCAGTGCCGCTTTCCTGAGCCTGGGGGTGCCAGGGAAATGGGTCAGGAAGAATTTCATGGGATTATTCCGGAAAATAAGTTAAAAATCCCCGGAATTGGTAGGCGAGGTAATGGGATTCGAATTATCATGTAAATGTGATGTTTCCGCCTATCGGGCGGAAGCCCGTTTATTTTTGACGGAATGAATCCGTTTATCCTTCACAAAGGTGAAATCATGAGAACAACCATGCAACTGATCATGGCAGCCTCACTGGCCGCCCTTCCCGTTTCTGCCCATCTCAAGGCGGGCTCCCTGACCCCTGCCGGAGGGGAGACGTTCGCGGTGGGTGCGAACATTTCGATCGAGTGGGTCGCCACCCAGGCTCATGATGGAAAGTATGACATCTACTATTCCAAAGATGGCGGGAAGACCTATGCGGTCGAACTTGCCGGCCCTTGGCAAGGGTCCAAGACCGACAACGGGAAAAACGTCTATTTGTGGAAAGCGCCCGCGGCCGCGGCTTCCTCCCAGGTCCGCATCCGCATTTGCCAGTTGTTCGGAGGGCATTGCAAGGAACCGGGAACCTATATGCTGGATAGCCCGGCCGATTTCACCATCTCTACAAGCACGGGTATTGAACGTGACAACCAGGCGGGGGCGATCGAGCCCCGTCTCGATTTTTCGGCGGACGACAAAGGCCTCGTAACCTCCTTCACCCTGACCGGGGAGCATGACATTTCGCTCAAGGCTTTCGATGTCTCCGGTAAGTGCGTGGCCACGGTGGTCGAGGGGCGTATCGGCGCCGGTGAACACCGTTTGCCCGTTTTCCAGGACCGGTCGCAAGTCAAGGGACCCTTGATGTTCATGATGACCCTGGACGGCCGGGCCGGAACGACGCAAACCTGGCAGGGCCCGTAAGGCCTCATCGCAATTATCGCGGCGAAGCCAGGCCGTGTTTCCTAACGCGCGCCCCCAGCAGGGAGAGCGCGATTCCTCCGAAGATTCCCGGAGCGATCCACAAGACTATCGCGAACCCTCCGAGGCCCCACCCTTGCCCGTTCACGACTAAGAATGCCGTGACGGCGCTGATGGCCCCCGTCCCCATCGAACCCAGGTGCTGTACCATCCACTCGTTTCGCGAGTCGCCCCGCCCTAGCAAATACCTCAATGGCCCGATTGCTCCGAGGGCGCCGATCACCGAAAAGATAATCCACAGGATGTCGCCGCTCAGGATCCCGGCGATGAAGATTCCCGCCGACGAGAGCAGGAGCGACCCGGGCCAGGCCACGTCCGTCCACCTTCGTTGGTCGACATTGTGTTTGAGGCGCGCGGCCCTAAGCCCCATCCATACCGAAGATCCGCTGAGCAGTCCCACGTGCGCGAGAAAGATGGCATCCGCGTCGTTGCCAGCGATGCCATCAACGAGACAGATTGTCGAAAGGGCCCACGCCGTCAAGCTGACGCCTCCCATCGCCAGGCTGAAGAGCCATCCTGCCCGGCGATGAATCGTCCCGCCCCACTTGCTGAGAAAAGGGATAAGCAGGCTCGAGAGGGCGAGCGTGCCGCATACGACGTGAATTCCGAGTAACAGCGAAATTCCGGACATGAAACCTCCCCTAGACGATTCCACCAGCTTTAGGCATATTAGATAGTATATACTATCTAATATGTCGGATACCTAACCGGATTGAATTTTCTTTTTCTTGGACAGGCGCATGAAGATTTCCGAACTGGCCAAGGCGTCGGATACGTCCATTCCGACCCTCAAGTTTTATATTCGCAAGGGCCTGCTGCCCCCGGGTGGAACCACCTCGCGCACCCAAGCGAACTATACCGACGTCCACCTTCGCCGCCTCGAACTCATCTCGATCCTGCAAGCCGATTTGGGCATGACTGTCGAGAAGATCGGCGAAGTATTGCGTGAAGCAGTGCGTGGGGGAGAGGCGATGCTCGCGATGGGTCTCAAGAACGCGGGTGAATCGAGGCACGGATCGCGGGGCGCGGCGCGGAAGACCAGGCGCGGCAGTGCAGGCGCCCGCGTGAGATCGGACGCGGTCTCTCCCGAGTCCGGACGTGCCTGGAGCCTGGTCTACCGGATGGCGAAATCCCTTCGATGGGAGTTGCAGCCGAAAGATCCCATGGCGAATGACGTGGCCGAGGCGGTCGCTACGATCTTACGCGCCATGCCCGAAGCGCGCATTGATCGGAGCCTGATCGAGTATGCGCGGGCAATGAAGTCGATCGCCGATCGTGAGATCCCGGATTCCTTCGACCCTGCGGGTGAACCATGGGAATCCCTGCGATATGCCGTGCTGGGAACCTATCTCCTGGAACCGCTTATTCTCGCGCTCCGTCGCCTGGCGCATGCCGAGCGCACGGCCCGGCTCTACCGTATCCGTAAGCGAAAACGGAAATCGCCTCGTCTCCCCAAGGCCGCTCATTAATCAAACCAAAGACCAAAACCTGTCCTGTGATCAAATCACCTCATGGATTTGGCGGCAAAACTTAGTTTTTACAAAGGCTCGTTTGGCAGCTGAAGGAGTTGCTAATGTCTGTAAATGATGGTGCGTCATGGAACTTGGAAGACCCTTTTCCTGGTGTGGCACTGCCTCAAATTTCCCCGCTATCGCTTCGCGCAACTGCCATGATAACCCGGTCACACTCTCCGCTTCTTCAAAAGCACTTCCTTCAGATTGTGGGCGTTCTGGATATTCTTTCGGGCCTTGAGTATCACTTCAGCTCCTTTCAAAGGCATGTTCAGCTCGTCCAGATTGGGAGTCCCGCAAACCATTCGGAACTTCGACACGAGGCAGTGGCTTGGGTAAATCGAGTCGGGCAGCTTCATTATTTCGTGACCTCACAATTGGTCACAAATAAAATTGGGTCTACCCCTACCCCAGCAATTGATGCGGTGCTCCCGTTCCGAAAGAAGCATGCGGCGCACCGGTCGGTAGACTTTCCTCGCCCGACAGACACGGATCATTTGAAGACTGTGCATGCAATGTCTCTTTCGGTTCTTGGTGGATCTCTGTGGACGCCGCGGCTTGGGAATCCTGGACCAGGTATTTCCCAGACATCACCGTTCAGTACGCATTTCCTCACATTCCATATTCAAGAGCCTGTCGGAACCGGTCACGATCTCAGCATAGAACAAGCACATCCCACTGTGTTGCTAGAGGGGTGCTCAGTACTTGAGAAACAGCTAGCGTGAATCAGCCGCCTACTCAATCCAAAGAGCAGACCCGCATCCCGTCGCTACTCCGCTCTTATTTGACTTCGACCACTGGCCCGGCCCGCAATCGATGTTTCGCAGGTTCCTCCGTTGACCGGAACTTCCTGCCGTCCAGCCCGTACAGGTCCGTTCCCGCTGAGGCCGCATCCCCCAGGAGTAGGTACCTCACGGTCTTTTCTCCTTTGCGCGCCTCGACGATTCGCTTGGGCCTTACGGACACCAGGGTTTGGATATTCCAACGCGCCAGCCAGCATCCCGGCACGCCGCCGATTTTCGACAGCCAACCCCCGAGGTAAAGGTACTCCCCATGCAGGGCGAGTGAGCGGATATCCGATTGTGCGGCGTCGGCACCAAGTAAAATCCAATTGGACCCGTCGAATCGGGCGGCTTTCACGAAACCGAGATCCCTGCGGTCATCGAAGACGTCGCATTGGATGTAGAGACCTTTGCCGTCGGTCACCATGTCCGTGCCCTGGCTGATGTTTTCCACTCGTTCCCAGGTCGCGCCGTCCCAGGCCATCAGCGCTTCATCCCAGGGATATTCCCACTTGGTTTCCCGGCCCATCGCATACAGGCGGTCCTTGAAAACGGTCAAGGCGTAGACGGAATCCATGGGCAGGGTATCGGTTCCGGCATAGGGTACGGCGGTCCAGTTCAAGCCGTCCCATTTGGCCAATCCGCACTCGGGACCATCGGGCATGATATGGAAGCGTCCCGCGGCATACAGGCCGCCTTTGAATTCCGCCAAGTCGTGCACCGCCCCTTTCAGGCCTGCTCCGTAAGCGTTCCACGTGGTTCCGCTCCAGCGGCCGATGGCGTGTCCAGTCGGGAGAGCGCCGGAGCCCAGGGAAGGGGCTGGGTCCGATCGGCCTCCGACCACCATATCCGTTCCCGAGGACAAAATGGCGTAAACCGAACCGGCGAATCCTTCTCCCAAGGCATGCCAGGAGGAGCCGTCCCAGCGCGCGACATTCAAGGCGGGCCCGTACCGGGTGGCCTGGAAAGAACCGCCCGCATACATTCCACCGGGGCCCTTGGTCAATACGTTGACGTCCACCAGGCGGTTGTCCAACGGGTTCTGGAGTCCGCCGCCCAGGGTGTCCCATTCGGCTCCGTTGTAGGCCGCCATGTGGGAAACCATATGGGAACCTGCCCAAT
>JBDSIO010000198.1:0-26007 GCA_039917895.1 Fibrobacteria bacterium
CTGGCCGGCGTCATCATCGGACCGCACACGCCGCCTTTCCCGCTCATCAAGGACGACGGCACCATCCAGACCCTTTCCGAACTGGGGGTCATCTTCCTCATGTTCAGCCTGGGCCTGGAATTCAGCCTGCGCAAGCTGCGCCAGGTCGGTTCTACGGCCCTCATCGCCGCCACCCTGGAAATCCTGGTCATGATGGCGGTCGGTTACGGTATCGGGCGCCTTTTCCATTGGAGCAGCATGGACAGCCTGTTCCTGGGCGCCATCATCTCCATCTCTTCCACCACCATCATCATGAAGGCGTTGGACGAACTGGGCCTGCGCGGCGAGAAGTTCGCCGGCATGGTGTTCGGCATCCTGATCGTCGAGGACATCCTCGGCATCGTGCTCATCGCCATGCTTTCCGGCATCGCCAAGACCGGTACTTTGCAGTCCTGGGACGCCGTGCTCACGGTGGGCCAATTGGCGGTATTCCTGGTCGTCTCCCTGGTGCTCGGACTCATCGCCGTGCCCCGCTTGATCACTTTCGTCGCCCGCTTCCGCAGCCACGAGATGCTGCTCGTTACCGTGTTGGGACTGTGCTTCGGCTTCTGCCTGCTCACGGTCAAGCTCGGATTCAGCCTGGCGTTGGGCGCGTTCCTGATCGGCGCCATCCTCGCCGAAGCCCGGGAGATAGGCAAAATCGAGGATTTGATGAGCCCGATCCGGGACATGTTCAGCGCCGTGTTCTTCGTTTCGGTCGGCCTGCTTATCGATCCCGCCCTGCTCTTCACCTACGCCTGGCCCATCGCCGTCATCACCCTGGTCGTCATCGTCGGACAAGTGGTGACCATTTTCATGGGCACCTACCTGGCCGGGCACGACATCCGCACCTCCGCGCGCGTCGGCATGAGCATGAGCCAAATCGGGGAATTCTCCTTCATCATCGCCGCGTTGGGCCTTTCCCTCAAGGTGACCAGCGGCTTCCTCTACCCCATCGCCGTTTGCGTTTCCGCCGTGACCACGTTCATAACCCCCTACCTGATCCGCGGATCGGATCCCTTCACCGCCTGGATCCAGCGCAAGCTGCCGCCCACATTCCTGTCCTATGCCAACCTGTATAGCCGTTGGCTGGGACAATTCGAACGCGGGCGCCAGGACAACCAGGTGCGGGCCATTCTGCGGCGCATCGCCGGCCAGCTCACCGTGTTCCTGGGGTTGATCGGGGGCTCCATCCTTACCGCCGTCTTCCTTTCGCGGATCCTCCTACATACCTTCCCGCTCGCGCGCGAATGGAAAGGAGTCATTCATTCCGTGCTGTGGGTGGCCGCCGTGTTCGCGGCCATGCCGGTCTACCTCTCCTCTTACCGCAAACTCAAGGCTCTGGGCATGATCCTGGCCGAACTCGGGATCACGGATGCCATGGGGGGCGAACGCAAGGCGGAAATCCGCGCCGTGGTGGCCAATGCCATCCTGGTCTTCGGCCTTCTCATCCTGGCCGGATATACCTTCGCCCTCAGCTATGCGGTGCTGCCGCCTCAACAGGTCCTCTATCTCCTCATCGCGCTGGCGGCCGGGGTGGTCTATTGGATGCGCGGCCCCTTCAACCAGATCTACTTCCAGGGAAAAGCCGCCCTCGCAGAGACCTTCGCCAAAAGCACGCCCGTCGAGGAAGCGCCGCCCGCGGCCGTCCATGTCACCCACCTGTTACGGGAAGCCCGCTTGGAAACCCTGGTGCTCGCCTCGGGAATGCCGGGGGTGGGGCGCACTCCCCGCGATCTACTGCTTAAGACCCGCACCGGAGCATTCATCGTGGGTATCGAAAGGGAGAGCCTGCAAATAGTCAATCCGGACGCGGATGAACTGCTGATCGCCGGCGACCAACTGCTGTTGCTGGGCAGCCGGGATCAATTGGATGCCGCCACCCACGCCCTCGCAGGGGATGCCGTCATCCTGTCGGCTCCTACGAATCCCTTGCCCGTACCGACGGCGAAGGGCCTGGTCGGCCTTTCGGAAAAGCCCGATTCCTCCTCCTCTTCCCTACCCTTTTCATGACCATTTCTGCTACTTTCTGCTACCTTCTGCTACCTTTTACTACTACAACGTTTGCCAACCCCAACCTTAACATCGATTTTCAAGGGGATTTGGAGCCTTTTTTGTGCCCTTCTTTCTACCCTTCTTTCTACCCTTTAAAGCATCCCCGGTAGGATTTTTCCCAGGGCTCCGGTAACAAGCGGCATCGACAAAGGACTAATCGTATGAACGGCCTGAAGCCATCCCAGCCCATCCCGGATTTCGAGGAGATCAACTCCCCTGAATTCCTGGAAATGCTGTTGGCAAAGGGTAATCCGGGCCAGCGCGCCTTCGCCCGCTTGGTCCGGGGTACGCATGAACCATTCCTGGGATTCATCCTGAGGCAACTGCCGTCCCAGGACGAAAGCCTGGAGGTGCTCCAGGAAGTCTACCTGGCGGTGCACAAGGGACTTCCCCGGTTCGAGGGCAAGTCCAAGCTCACCACCTGGATCTTCAGCCTGGCGCATCATAAAATATGCGACCGGATCGCCGACCGCAATCGGGGCCATAAGGAGCTGACCGAAAGCCGGCAAGCGGACCTGTCCACGGAGAATACGGAGAATGCGGTTTCCGGAAAGTGGGACGGCATCACGGCTTGGGACGTCCCTCCCGACCGGCTTTCCGCCCGCAACGCGGTGGAAGGTTTGATCGGCAAGGCCGTCGAAGCCCTGCCGGAGGCGGCCCGGCAGGTCTACCAGCTCCGCGACGTGGAGGGCATGTCCGGGGAAGAGGCGGCCGAAGTGCTCGGAATCGCCTCGGATAACGTACGCGTGCAACTGCACCGGGCGCGCAAGCAGATCGTCGAGTGGGTGCGGGAAAAGATGGCGGGAGTGCGTGCATCATGAGCGGCTGGTTCTATAAGGTGCTGTACCCCTGCGACCAGGTCCGGGATTTCATGTACGATTACCTGGACGAAAAGCTGCCGACCATGACGTCCATCCGCTTCCACATGCATCTCAACGGTTGCCCGGAATGCCGCGAGTACCTGTTCCTCTATAAAAAAGCCGCGAACTCCAGGGAGTTCCGCAAGGAACATCCCGCGCCGGACGCTTTCCTGGCCAGCACCCTGGACTTCCTCGGCAAGCACGGAATCACCGCGGTCGAGGAAGGGAAGTCCGACCTGGAATCCCACCCGGAAAGTTAATCCATGACCTTGACCCCGGCGCTCTCCGTTATTTCCGCCGTCATTGCCGGCTACCTCTCCTCCGCGTCAGCCACCTCCGTCGCGCCCTTGCGCACCCTGGCCCAATCCGAGCGGCCGAACGGACCGTCCCACGCGCTATGGCAGGCGCTGCTGACCCGATACCTCGATACCACCGCCTCCGACGGCGTAAACCGTTTCCATTACTCCGCGGTTACCCAGGCGGACAAGGCCGCGCTTGCCGCCTACCTGGACAGCCTCCAGGCCGCCCGGCCCTCGGCCCTGAAGGATGCGGAACGCCGCGCCTACTGGATCAATCTGTACAATGCCCAGACCATAGCGGCCGTGTTGAAAGCGCATTCGGCCCCGCACCCGCTCAAAAGCATCCGGGACATCAAGCTTCCGGGGTCCGTATCGGCAGGCCCTTGGGACTCCAAGCTGTTGAAGGTGGAGGGACGCGATCTGTCGCTGAACGACATCGAGAACGGCATCCTGCGCAAGCAATGGACGGATCACCGCATCCACTTCGCCATCAATTGCGCCAGCATCGGCTGCCCGAACCTTTCCCCGCGGGCCTTCACCGCCGCGAACCTGGAGGCGCAACTGGACAAGGGGGCGCGGGATTTCCTGCGGTCGCGGAGGGGAGCGGAGTTCGAAGGAGATGTGCTTCACCTCTCCAGCCTCTTCGAGTGGTACAAGGGCGATTTCGGGAAGTCGGACAAAGAGCTTTTGGAATCACTGGCCCGATTCGCGACGCCGGAAATGGGAATTCGCCTAAAAGCATACACAGGTAAAATCAATTACCGGTATGACTGGAACCTGAACGGAACGAGATAGACCAGGCACCAGGCCGGATCGGGAGGGATTAGAGAGGGATTTGATAGGGATCGGCGCGACATGGCGCGGCCTTGGCCATGCCGGAGGTTCAACCCAATGACATTTTCCCGAGGATTACCAACCGCACCGCATCCAGCCGCAATTCCGCCCCCAGGATGTGCTTCAATACCTCCTGCAGCAGACGATCCGCGTCCGCCAAATCCGCCGAAGTCACCGAAGGGTTGATGCTCATCAGGTTCCTGAGCCGGTCACTTTCGGCGCCCAGGCGCTTTTCCGCCTCCTTGTGCGCTTCCTTCTTCACCATGCTTTGCTTCAGGTTCACCTTGCCCGCCGCGGCCTCGAGCAATTTGGGCACCAGCTTATCGAACAAATCGTGGTGATCCTCCAATAGGCCGGTGGGCGCCTGCTCCAGGTCCGAGAGATCCAGCCGGGGTAACAGGTGGGATACGTCCTCGCCGGCCTGGTCAACCATCACGCGGATGGGAGTGGGCGCCAGGAAACGATCGATATGCAGATGTCCCGGGGCCGTGGCTTCCAGGATGAAGATGGCCTCCAGGGCGAAGCCTTTCAAAGGCGAATCGCGCCATTCCACGAATCCGACCGTACCTTCGCTTCCGCCCAGAACCATATCCACGGCGCCGCGCACCATGGGGTGGTCCGGAGTCATGAAGGCGATGTCCTCGCGCGACAACGCCTCGCGCCGATCGTAAGTGATGGCCAGACCCGCCGCGGGCAGATTGGGGAAAGTGTCCACTTCCATGCGATCGCCCGGGAACAGGAAGTAGCCGCGCTTGGGTTCGGTCTTATCCGTGTCCACGCCGAAATGATCGAACACCTCTTCGAGGTATTCCTCCAGGCTGCCGTCTTCGTCCTCGGCCAGGATCTGGGCGATGAGGCCCCGGGCCAGTTCCGGACGGTTGGAGTTGATCTCAAGCAGGCGATCGCGGCCCTTTTCCAGGGTCTCGCGCACGCGCACGGCCAGCGTCCGGGTGCGTTCCAACAGGGTTTTGATTTGCGCCGGCAGGGCGGCGCTTTCGGGGGTTTCGGGGCTTTCGGGAGTCTCGGCCCCGGATGCGCCGGCGACGGCCGGTGAGACGTTGGGCCCGGACGCGGATGAAGCGTACCGTTTCGAAGCTTCCGCGATCACTGCGAGGCGGCAGGTCTCCATCACTTCGCCGATCTGCTCTTCGTGGAAATAATCCGAACCCAGCACGGGATGCCGGAACGCGTCCATACCCTCTTGGTACCAGCGGAACAGCACCTCATGGGCCGTACCCTGCACGAAGGGCACGTGGATGTGGATGTCATGGGTCTGGCCGATGCGATCGAGGCGGCCAATGCGCTGTTCCAGCACGCTGGGATCCAAGGGCAGATCGAACAACACCAGGTGATGGGCGAACTGGAAGTTGCGGCCTTCGCTCCCGATTTCGGAACAGATCAGCATGCGCGCGCCCTCGGGCGAGGATCCATTCGAGGTCTGCGCGAAGTAAGCCGCGTTCTTGTCGCGCGTGGCCATGGTCAGGTTCTCGTGGAACAGGGCGAAGGGCGCGGTCGTGAGGGTGGGCAGGATTTCCTGCAAGGCGAACACCACGCCCTTGTGGGAACAGATCAGCAGGATTTTCTCCCCATCCAGTTCCTTGAGCAGGTTGACGAGCCAGTCCAGGCGGGGATCCTTGCGCCAGGCGCGCTTGAGAAACTCCGTGGCGTCTCCCTCGAAGCCTTTCAACTCTCCCGATGTGTAGGCGGCGGGGCCGTTGAGAAACCGGGAGAACTCGCTCTCGCTGCCGAAAGGACCCATCCCAGGTTTTGGATCGGGTCCGGCCACGGCCGCGGCCCACTCGCGATGCTCGACGGTGTTGGCCAAGGGCACCGCATGTACGATACGCTCCGGGAACCCGCCCATGGCCGACCGCCGGTTGCGGAACATCAAGCGGCCGGTGCCGTGGCGATCGACCAAATCCTCGATCAGGCCGCGACGGGCACCGGGCTCGCCCTTGGAATAGTGATCCAGCTTCGCCTGCAGGGCCGAGTCGCCGGGAAAGGCCGCGCGCAAGGAATCAATCGCCCGGGCCACGGGAGCCTCACTGGACAGGATGGTATCGACGGTACCGGCCAGCTCCTGGTACTGCGAAGCTTCGCGCAGGTAACCCGCCAGGTCGGTGAAGCGCTTGGGATCGAGCAGACGCAGGCGTCCGAAGTGCCCGGTCTGGCCGAGTTGGATGGGCGTGGCCGTCAACAGCAACACTCCGCGGCTCACCGCGGCCAGGGTTTCCACGGCGGCATATGCCGGAGACTTGGATTCCGGGGACCAGGCCAGATGATGCGCCTCGTCCACGATGAGGAGATCGATGCCGGAGTCCGCGGCCTGCTTCACCCTACGGGCCGAGGTGGACAAGAAGTCGACGGAACAGATCATGGTCTGGCGGTTGGCGAAAGGGTTGACGGTCTGATCGCCCTTCTCTTCGGAACGGAACAGATCCTCGTCGACCACGGTGAACATATGGTTGAAGCGGCGGTACAGCTCTACGAGCCATTGATGCACCAATTGGGAAGGAGCCACCACCAGCACGCGGGTGATCTGACCGGTCACGTACAGGCGGTGGAAGATCATGCCGGCTTCGATGGTCTTGCCCAGGCCCACTTCGTCGGCGAGCAGCACCTTGGGATGATGGCGCGAAGCCACCTCATGGGCGATGGAGATCTGATGATCGAGCAGTTCCATGCGGGCGCCTACCAGGCCGCGCACACGCGAACCCAGCATGTCGCGCCGGAACTGGTGGGTGCGGAAACGCAACCCGAATTCCCTCGCCTTGCCCACCTGCCCGGCCAACAGGCGCTTGTCCGGATCCGAAAAACTCATCCCATCCAGGAGGTCCTGCTCCTTGAGCGTGAATCCGTCCCCATGGTAGACCAGCAGGCCGCCGAAATCCTTGATGGTCCTGACCACGAACATTCGCCCATCGTTGGATCGGGCCCGATCGCCGGCCTTGAGCCGCACGCGCCGCAGGGGCGCGTTACGATGCATATAGACGCGCACCACATTGGAGGCGCGGAAGTTGATCTTGACCTCCCGGAAGCCGATTTCCAGGATGATTCCAAGCCCCAGTTCCGGTTCCGAATCGCTGATCCAGCGCTGTCCCGGCAAAAATTTTCCCTTGGTCTCGATCTTGGCCTGCACATGTCCTCCCGGGGACCGGAAAGATAAAACCATTCCCGCCTGGCGGCGCGTCTATCTTTCTTACGTAATCCCCTTTATATTGGATAATCCCCCGGCTACCCCCTTCGGGAAAAGCGCATCGCCTTCCCAGGAACCGTATCGGGCGAATTTCCCGCGCCATCGATTTCCCGATTTCCCTTCCTTCGCGGAATTCCGGGAACCGGCAACCCGGCAAAGAACCCTCTTGATCATAAGTGAACATTCATTTATTATAGACAACATGCGAACCCGGGATCCCAAGAAGGAGAAGACCCTCCGCGAGAAGGCCTTGGCCATGATCGTGAAGGAAGGCTTCGACGGATTGAGCATGCAGAAGCTGGCCAAGGCCGCCGGCGTCTCCCCCGCCACCATTTACATTTACTGGAAGGATCGCGACGACCTGATCCTGCAAATCTACTCCGATGTCTTCCGCGAAATGAGCGAGAAGACGCTGGAAGGCTTCGATCCGCGCATGACGTTCAAGGACGGACTCGCAGTTCAGTGGCGCAACCGGGCCCGATATTGCCTGGCCCATCCCCTCGAGAACCACTTCATGGAACAGGTGAAATTCTCTCCGCTTCACGATAAAGCCCAGGCCACGGTGGGATCCTCCTTCATGGAGGCCATGCGTACTTTCGTGAAAGGCGCCATAAAGCGTGGCGAACTCATCAAGATCCCGGTCGAGGTCTACTGGTCGATCGCTTTCGCCCCTTTGTACCAGCTCGTTAAATTCCATAAGCACGGCCGAGGCCTGCCAGGCACCGGCCCTTTCGTGCTCGACGACAAAATCATGGGCCAGACCCTGGAATTGGTCCTGAAAGCCCTGAAACCTTAAAGCTTTATATCCCTAAAGCCCTGAAACCCGAGGATCCTAGAATGAGCAATCCCTCCCCGCAAGCGACGTCGCCTCATGCTTCAGCCTCGCAATCCTCAACCCCGCAAAAGGCCGTCTTCACCTCCTATCAGAAATTCGCGATCGCCATGCTGGCGTTCCTGCAATTCTCCGTCGTGCTCGACTTCATGATCATGAGCCCCCTGGGCGCCATCCTGATGCCGGCCCTCAACATCACCACCCGCCAATTCGGCCTCGCCGTCTCGGCCTATGCGTTCAGCGCCGGCATCGCCGGCATCATGGCCGCCGGCTTCGCGGACAAATTCGACCGCAAGAAGCTCCTGCTGTTCTTTTATAGCGGATTCATCCTCGGCACCTTCCTATGCGGCATCGCGCCCACCTACTGGTTCCTGATGGGCGCCCGCATCGTCACCGGCCTGTTCGGCGGCGTGATCGGCTCCATCAGCATGGCCATCATCGCGGACCTTTTCCCCATGCAGGTGCGCGGCCGGGTGATGGGCTTCGTCCAGACCGCCTTCGCGGCCAGCCAGGTCCTGGGCCTTCCGGTAGGGCTTTTCCTCGGCAACCACTGGGGTTGGCATTCCTCCTTCCTGATGATCGTCGCGGTAAGCATCGTCGTTGCCGTCATCATCTACCTTAAAATGGAGCCCATCACCGCGCACCTCAAGGCCCAGACCACCAGCAATCCTTTCGCGCACCTCTTCAAGACCGTAAAACAACGCCGCTATCTCCAGGCCTTCCTGGCCACCACCCTGCTCGCCACAGGCGGATTCATGCTGATGCCCTTCGCCTCGGCCTTCAGCGTCAACAACCTGAAGATCGACCTGGACCATCTTCCCTGGGTCTACTTGGCCACCGGCATCTCGAGCATCCTGGTCGGACCCTATATCGGCAAGCTGAGCGATAAGGTCGGCAAGTACCGCATGTTCTGCATCGGTTCGGCGTCGGGCATGGCCATCGTAATCGCCTATTGCAACCTTGGGCCCACGCCCCTGATCTGGGTCATGGCCATCAACATCGTCCTGTTCGCCGCCATCACCATGCGCATGATCTCGAGCCAGGCCCTGGCTTCGGCGATGCCCGATCTTGCGGATCGCGGCGCCTTCATGGCCGTCAACAACTCGGTGGCGCAGTTCGCGGGCGGCGTGGCGGCCACCATCGCCGGAATCATCGTGGTGCAGACCCCCGCGGGGCCGTTGGAACGCTACGATACCCTGGGCTACGTAGTCGCTGTCGCCATGGCCGTTGGTATCGCGCTGATGTATCCCATCCATAAGATGGTGATGGCGAAGACCGCGGCTCTAAGCGGTACCGGCGCCCCGGGCGAAACCGGTGCCGCAGGCGGAGCCGGCGGTAAACCGGAAGGCTTCGGAGCAGCCGGCCAGGGAGAAGGACAGGCCTCCGCAAAGCCCGCATCCTCCACCGGAAACCGGTAGTCCCGAGGATCCACGACCAAGGCGTCGGAATCGCCTTAATCGCGACGCTCTCCGCGAGCCGGGGGAATTTGCCGGCTCCCGGGTCAGGATCCGTCCCTGAAAGGTCCGGGAGGGAAGCTATTATTGGATTTTCCTCCCATTTGGAGGAATCCAGGGACGGCATGTCGGCACACCTTTATTTCAGCAATTCCCCCGGCGTTCTCCTGGACAAGCTCTCCGGGAATCTGGAATGGTCCGATCCCTTCCTGTCCCCGCATATCGCCACCCCCACCCCGGCCATGAAGCGTTGGGTGCAGATGCGCCTGGCGGAGAAACGCGGCATCGTGGCCAATGTCGATTTCATGCAATTGGAGCGGACCTTGTGGCAGCGCTTGGAAGCGCTGGACGCCTTCCACGTGGTTTCGGACCGGAAACCGGCCCGGCTGCTGGACGAACAGGGACTGCAATTGCTCATACTCGGTTACCTGCGCAGCGATCCCCCGGACGAGGCCCGGGAATACCTGGAGCGGACAGGTTCCGAAGGCGCCCATGGCGTATTGCATGCGCGCCGGCTCTGCCAACTTTCGCGGAAACTGGCCGGGTTCTTCCGGGAATACGAATACAGCCGCGTCCAGGAACACGGGCACGAGGGATTGGCCCGCTTGTGGAAACAGGGACGGGATTGCTTTCTGGGCTACTTGGGCCCCGGCGCGTCGGCGGCGGAACGCGCGCACCTGGAATCGCTGGAGCGCTGGCAGAAACGCATCTACCATGCCCTGTTCCGACCAGGAGGCCTGCGCGACGCTTTGGGCGAAAAGCTGGGACAATATCTGTATACCCTGCCGCAGTATGCCGAAATGGTATTGGAGCAGGAGCGGACGCCCGGAAAATCCCAAGGGAAACCTCCAAGTTACCATCTCTTCGGACTCTCCCAGATTTCGCCCTTCCACCGCTCTCTGATCCGGCGCCTGGCCGATCCGGCCGCCCTGCCGGGGAACCACGCCCGCTTCTTCATCTACTCCCTCAATCCCTGCGCGGAATATTGGGAGGACGCCCTGACTCCCGGCGAACGCCTGCGTCAGCAGCGGGACCTTTTCGGTCAGAAGAAGTTCGTGGGCTGGCGAGACCTGGGAGAAGGCGAAAAGGCCAATCTGCGCCTGCCCGATCAAAAGATCCAGGAAGAGGAACTGCACCTGGAGGCGAATGAGAATCCGCTTCTGAGCCGCTGGGGCAAGCCCGGCCGCGAGAACATCCAGCTGTGGTGCCAGGTGACGCAATACGATTTCTCGGAATATTTCCGCGAGGCGGAGTCACGCACTTTGCTTTCGGCCATCCAGGACTCGGTGCTCCACCGCCGCGGCCGCCTGCCCGACGAAGAGCGGGTCGCTCAGGACGACACTTTGCAGATCCTGGCCTGCCCGGAAATCCATCGCGAAGCCGAGACCGTGCATCAGGGGATCCTGGACGCGCTCCTGCGGGAACCTTCCCTGAGGCCCGACGACATCGCGGTCCTGGTTCCCAACATGGACAAATACCGCCACGTGCTCGCCGCCGTATTCGGCCGCACCGCGGAAGGCGAACCCGGACACGTCGCCTTCAATCTGTCCGACGCCTCCGCCTCGGCGGAAAGCGATTATGCCCGAGCGGTGCGCGGCCTGTTCGCGCTGGCGCGCGGGCGCTTCAGCCGCAGGGAAGTCTTCGCCTTGGCCGCCAATCCCTGCTTCCGCGGCGCGGGTCCGCTCGACGACGCGGCCCTGCATGCCTGGAGCGGCTGGACCGCCAAGCTCAACATTTTCCACGGCTTCGACGGAGAGGACAAGCGCAGCCGGGGTTACGCGGCCGATACCCTGCATACCTGGACGCACGGCCTGGAAAGGCTGGTGCTGGGCACGGTGATGGAATCGCCGGAAGAGGACGATGCCCGTCATTTCCGGGACGTGGTCCCGTTCGCGGACGGCCGCAGCCAGGATCGCGATCTGTTGGAGGGCTTTCTGACCGCAGTGCGAGGATTGAACCGGGATTTGGCTCCCTTGCGGGGCGAGGCCCCGCGCCCCTGGTCGGAATGGCTGGATCGGTGCGAGGCCTTGTTCGAAAGCTACCTGGAAGCGCCGGAAGACAATGCCATGGAAGGTTTCGTGAAAACGGATCTGCACCGGTATCTGACGGAATTGCGGTCCATGGACGTATTGGAAAGCCTGGCGGCCCCGCATGCGGCCGGATCCCCGCAGACGTACGGGCAGGTCGGGTCGAAAACCTCCGCCGGCGTGGTCGCGGCGATACCGCTGGACCTGATCCTCGAGCGCCTGGACGGCCTTAAGGCCGGGCGGGAGCCGCATTTGTCGGGCGGGGTCAATGTTGCGGGCCTGGGCGCCTTGCGTTCGCTCCCATTCAAATTGGTCTACGTGCTCGGCCTCGGGGAAGGCGAATTCCCGGAGGAGGATACCGCCTCGACCCTGGATCTACGGCGCTACCGGCGCGTGATCGGCGATGTGGATCCGGCCGCGCGCAACCGGTACCTGTTCCTGGAAACCCTGCTTTGCGCCACGGGAAAGCTGCGTCTCAGCTATGTGAGCCGGGACGTGCAGCAGGGCAAGGTCTTCCAAATGGGTTCGGTGCTCAACGAACTGGCCGACTATGTCCAGGATTGCGTGCTGGCACCGGGTCGCGATGGGAAACCCGGAGAGTACCGTATCACACAGGTTCCCCTGCTTTCGCGCGCCCCGTCGCTGTTTCCCGGGCCCGCGCCTGCCGCAAGTGCCGCAACTGCCGCAACTGCAGGAACCGCGGCCGGGGCGATGCTTCCCTGGGATCCGCCTCCCAATCCCTTTCGCGAGGAACGCATCCTGTCCTGGCTGGAAAGCAAGCGCGCCGCGCACCCGGAACTGCCCCGATGGCTGGCGGAACGCGCTGATCGTTCCCCTTTCCGCGAACTATTTCCTATCCGGCCCGTCCAGCCCATCCTTCCCACCCGGCCCACACGGACCACACGGACGGATACACCGCTCGATCCGGAGACCGGGCCCGTGACGGCCCTGCCGCTGGACGACCTGCGCCTGTACCTGGAGAATCCGGCGCAATACGCGCTGCGCAAGCGGTTGGGCATTCGGGACGACCGCGACGAGGATCCCATGGCTCAGGAAGATGAGCCGTTCTTCTGCCCCGCTCCCCTCGACCTCGATTTACTGCAACGGGTGGCGCACCGCCGCATCGCGTGGGGCGCGGCTGGCACGCGGGAACAGAGCCGCGCCCATTTCCTTAGCATGTACGAAAACCTCGCCCTGCGCGGCATGATGCCGGGCGGACCATTCCGCGACCTGGATCAGGATCAACTCTGGGCCCGGGCCGAAGCCGTGCTGGACGGACTGGACAAGTATTTCGAGGGCATTTCCAAGGATGGCCGCGTGCAGGAATGCATGCCCGGACTGGTGCTGGGAGACGGATCCGGACGCGGATTGGTACATCGCATGCGCGGCATACCCGTGCTCCGCTTTCCCGCCTTGGGCCTGCGGGCGGCGGATCGTGAACTGGAACTGCACGGTGAGCTGCCCTGCCTGTTCCGCGACGTCGCGGACGGCCGTTGCGCCACCTTGGTCTTCATGGGAGGGCAGTTCAGCCCCCGCCGCCTGCTTCCCGCCTTCCTGTTCTATGCCGCCGGGGTCGCTTCCGAAACGCGCCTGGGGGAATGGCTGCGGGCCGCGCCGTTCACCATTCACTACGTGCATAAGAAATATTCCAAATACGAAACCGGGAATTGGGCGCCCTTCCGCCTCACCCGCGACGAAGCCACGACCTGGCTCAAAGAAGTGGCCGAATCCATGCTCACCGGAACCGATTTCGATTTGCTGCCGTTCGATCTCATCGCGGGAGAACTCGCCCCCCAGGGCGCACTCTTGGACGGTCACGATTATGCCCAGATTCTCCGCGCAAGCCTGGAAGACGCGGCGGATTCTCCGGACTGGTTCGCGCGCGACTTGCCGGAAAGCCAGGTGCTGTTGAATCCCCGCGTGCCGGACGATGCCGAAGCCAAGATCCGCTCCCGCCTCGCCATTTTTTTCAACTTCAAACCCGGACCGCCCCGTGAAGGATAACACGCAAGCGGCCCAGGGCCCGACGGGGAAGGCGATCGATGAGGAACACCCGGAGGCGATAGCCGCCCTGGATCTCTCCAAACCCGGCTTGTTGGAAGCTTCCGCCGGCACGGGCAAGACCTATGCCATCGAGCATCTGGTGCTGCGCATCCTGCTCGAATCCGAGTCCATGGAACTGCCGCAAATCCTGGTGCTGACCTTCACGGAAAAGGCCACGGGAGAATTGAAGGACAAGATCAGAGCGCGCATCGCCTGGCGCATCGCCAGGGGCGGTCTGCCCGCCAATGCGATGGATCGGCTCAAGCGCGCCCATCTCGAATTCGATCGCGCCTCCATCCACACCATCCACGGATTCTGCCAGAAGGTGCTCCGCAAATACGCCTTCGAAAACAACGCCCTGTTCCGCCAGGACCTGTTGAAGGACGTGGACTCGGCCCTGGAGCGGGTGCTATACGAGGAAATGCGCTCCACCTGGCTGGCCGGGGGGTCGGACTGCCTGCCGGAATTCCGCGACAAGGCCGCTTCCCTGGGGTTGGGCGCCAAGACCAAATGGCAGAGGCGCATCACCGACATCGCGAAGGGCTTCAATCCCCTGCGCGGCGACGTGCTCTTGCCGGAATACCATGCCGACCGCGTGGCGCGATGTGAAGCGGAAATGGGGGAAGCATTCGCCGGCGTAACCGCCATGATACCGGATTTGGCTCCCGGCAACGAAGCGGGTCACCCCTTCGCCTTGCGCTTCGCGGCCCTCAGGTTCGTCAGCGCTGCCACGCGCAAAAAAGGCCTGCAAATCGTGGTCGCCGCCCTGCGCATGGCCGCCATCTGCGCCTCTCATGCCAATCCGCAGGCTCGCGCCCTCGCGGCCGCCTCCTTTCCCGCCCGCATCGAGGAAATCGGGCTCACAGGCGTGAACAAAGAGGGATTCCGCTTCTTGCTCCCCGGTCCCGGCGAGTCGAAGGATTCCTGGCCGGAATTGGAAACCTTCCTGGAATTGCTCGATCGCGTCCGTTCGGCCGATACCCGCATCCGGCTGGAAAAGGCCGCACGCGCCTTCGGGCCCCGGCGGGAGGTGATCCTGGAAGTACGCAAAAGGGCGCAGGCCCTCCAGCGCTCCGAAGGCCAAATCACCTACGACAGCATGATCGAGGACGTGTGCCTGGCCTTGCGGCAGAAGGATGAGCGGGTGGCCATGCTGCGCCGGGACTATCGCTATTGCCTGGTCGACGAATTCCAGGACACGGATCCTCTGCAATGGGAGATTTTCCGGCGCGTGTTCCTCGAGAGCGGCTCCGCCAATCCCCTGTACCTGATCGGGGATCCGAAGCAGGCCATCTACCGATTCCGCGGCGGCGACGTGTACACCTATATGGAAGCGCGCAAGCTCATGTTCGCCCTGAGCCGCGACGGCAAGGCGCAAGGCCTGGGACTGGACACCAATTACCGTTCCAGCGGCGCCATGGTCGAGGCGTACAACGCCGCGTTCACAAACCACTCTTGGTTCCACGCGCACCCGGTCGATCCCTCCGACCTTACCTGGCGCCTGCCCGCCGAACCCGATCCGCTGGGATACGTGCCGGTCAAATACGGCATGCTCCACATCCAAACGCCCACGGACACAACCGACACTCCCAAGCCGATGCTTCTGAAGGATTTCGCGATCGGGGATCCGGACCGCAATGCGGTGAGGAAACGCGTGAACCACTGGATCGTTTCGGAAATCGCCGCTCTGATGGCGGATCCTGAAAAGCTGCGGATCCCGGACAAGGCCACCGGAGGTTACCGCCCGCTGGCCTGGGGCGATATTTGCGTGTTGGTACGCAAGTCGCGCGAGAAGGATCAATTGCTGCGCCTGCTCGCGGAGGCCGGCATCCCCGCGCAGGTGGCGCGCCGCGCGGGCTTGTATGAAGGCGACGCCGCCGGGCAGTATCTGGCCGTGCTGGAATCCCTGGAGGATCCGGGCGATTCCGGCAAGCATGCGCGCGCCCTGTTGACGCGCTTCTTCCGTGCCGAAGGCGACGCCCCACCCATGCGGCCCCCCGATTCCCCCCATCCCCTGTTCGAGGAATGGATCCGCCTGGCGGAACGCCGCCGCTGGCAGCGCTTGTTCCATTCCCTGCAATACCGATCCGGATTGCTCTATCGCGAAAGCCTCCGGGGCGACGCCGACCGCAGCATCATGGATTTCATCCACGTGGGCCAGAACCTGGTGCAGGACGCGGTGCGGGACAATTGCAATCTCGCGGCCCTGGTCCAGCGGCTGAAAGACCTGCGCGCCGCGACCCCGGGCGCGGACGAGGAAGCCGACATGCACCGGGAGGAATCGGAGGGCGGCAAGGTGGTTTTGATGACCATGCACGTCAGCAAAGGCCTGGAATTCCCGGTGGTATTCCTGGCCAATTTCTCCGGCAACCCGAAGCCGACCTATTTCAAATACCGCGAAGGATTGAACACGGTCTACCACCTGGACACCAAGGACGAGACGGCGCGGAAAGCGTTTCAGGCGGAATCGGATGGAGAGGATCGCCGCCTGTACTACGTGGCCCTGACCCGCGCGCGTTATAAGTTGTATGTCCCCTTGTTGCCCGCAGGCAATGGAAACTCCGCAACCGGACCCTTGGGCGGATTCGTGGCGGAATCCCTGCGCACCGCCGCCGCCTTGCGACCGGACCTGTATCATTTCGCTCCCCCGGAGGATTACGCCCGGCCGCTTGCCCCGATTACACCCATTGCGCGATTCTCCGCCTCGCAGGCTCCCCAAACAACCAATGCACTTTCCCCTACTGTCGCCATTGACACTACTGCCTCCACTACTGATACTACTACTTCGGCTACGGCTCTGTCCGCCCCTACCGCTCCAGCCGCGCTCCCGCCTTCCTCCGCTACCGCACTTACAGCTCCCGCCGCGCTCCCGCCTTCCTCCGCTACCGCACTTACCGCCCCGACCGCTGCGGCCGCGCTCCCGGCGTCTTCCGCCGCCGCCGCCGACGTCGACGCCTTACTTTCCGACTTCCCGCGTGAGGACCGCCTCGCCCGGCCGGATGCGGACTTCTCCCGGCGCCGGCGAAGGCTCGCTTCCTACTCCCATCTCGTGAGCCATGGATACGGCCTATCCTCGGAAAACGTGGAAGGACGTTTCGACAAAGAAGAAGCGCCGGTAACGGGCATGTCGTCGGAGGGGGACCCCGAAACCGAAGGCGCGGCTTCGCAAGCCTCCCGCGGCCCGGGGGGAGAACCGCTCCCGTACCCGGGTAATGCCCTGCCCCGCGGCAAAGACATCGGCAACATGTTCCATGAAATCCTGGAGCGGATCGATTTCAGCGCGGCGGGCAGGGCGGAAGCTCCCGGCGGACTTTTCGATCACCAGCCCTCGCGCGACCTCATCGACGCGTGCATGGCCGATCATCGCCTCGGATCGGAGTGGCGCGAAGGCGTTGCGGCGGTGGTATGGAATACCCTGCGCGCGCCCCTTCCCGATCCCGCGGGAGGCGCCCCGTTTCCGTTGTGCGAGGTGGATCGATCGCAGCGGCGGCCGGAAATGGAATTCCTCTTCCCCTATCCCGCGCGGCAGGGCACTTCCGGTCCCGACGGCTATTTGTGGGGGTTCATCGATCTGGTCTATCGCCATCGCGGCCGCTACTACCTGCTGGATTGGAAATCCAACCATCTCGATGAATACGGATCCGCCGACCTGGACCGCAGCATGCAGGAGTCCCGCTATGACCTGCAATACATGCTCTATTCACTGGCCCTGGACAAATGGCTCGCCAGCCTTCTTCCAGACTATCGTTACGATGATCACTTCGGCGGCATCCACTATCTCTATCTGCGGGGTATGCGCGCGGCTGTCCCAGGCGCCGATTCCCTTCCGCAAGGTTCCGTATCCCTCTATGCCTCCGGCGTGTTAGCCTTGAAGCCCGCCCACGCCCGGATTACGGGCGAATTCCCTGAGAGGTTGGCCCGCTACCTGGGCGCGTCCGGCTTCTCGGGATCCTCGGAGGCGGCGCTGCTCCAAGCCGTATTGGATCGGCCCTCTGGCACTTCTGGCATCTCTAGGAACTCTGGCAGCTCTGGCACCTCCGGCAGCTCTGGCACCTCCGGCGGAAAGGACCGGAAATGACTTCGGCCCCTGACGGCTCCCTCTGGGCGCGGTGTGAAGCCTCCGCTCTGGAAAAGGGTGTATTGGATGGCGTGGAAGCGGCCTTGATCCGGTCCTTGATGGGCGCGATCCGTCGCGAAGAAGATTCGGCCTTTCCAGCCGTACTGGGCGCATTGATTGCGGCCGTCCGTTCCGGCAGCATCCGCATACCGCTCGATCCGCCAGGTCTCGCCGCGCACCTGGAGGAATTCCTGAAGTCCATCCAACCCGTTCCAGGCGGACGCGATCGCAACAGCGGAACCGGTCAAACCGACCCGACGCATCAGGACATGGATGGCGAATCGCCTGATCCTGCCGCATCGGCCGTCCGCATCGCGCGGGAATTCACAGAAGCTTTGCGCGCCGGTCGCTACGAAGCCGTGGTGGGAAAGGCGGGAGAGTTCGTCCCCCTGATCCGAACCGAGGGTGGGCTGTATTTCCAGAAGTACCACGCCGCGGAAGATTCGGTGGCAACGCGTTTGAATGCGCTGATCCAGGCTCCGGATCTGGAAGTTTCCAAGAATGCCATCCATGGGCTGCTGGAGTCGGTTCTCGAACGCCATCCCATGCGGCTGTCCCAAGCTCCGGATTCCCCGGCCATGGAATTCGATCCCGGCCAAAAGGAAGCGCTCGCTCTGGCGATGCGGAAACGCTTCACTGTCATCACCGGCGGTCCGGGCACGGGCAAGACTTCGCTGGCCGCCAACCTGCTGCGCGCATGGACCCGCGCCTGGATCGGCCTCCATGGATCCGCTCCCCGTATCCGCCTCGCCGCGCCCACTGGCCGAGCCGCCCAGCGCCTTTCGGAATCGGTTCGCCGCAGCCTGGAAAGCGTGCGGCCCGGAGCTCCGGAAACGGATTCCGGCGCCGAGGCGGATAGGCGCGTCAGGCAACTCGAATGCGGCACCCTGCATTCCCTGCTCCGATACAATCCCGGAACCGGGACATACGGCCACCACGCCCATCGCCCGCTTCCCGCCGACCTGATCGTCATCGACGAGGTCTCCATGGTCGACATCTTCACCCTGTCCCGCTTGTTGGATGCCATGGAAGAGGGCGCAGGACTGGTCCTGCTCGGGGATATGGATCAACTCCCTTCGGTGGAAGCCGGATCGGTATTGGCCGATCTCGTTCCGCGTCCGGGCGAGGCGGCGCATCCCCTGCGGGACAACCTGATCGCGCTGGATCGCAGCCACCGATCCGAAGCCCGTATCGTGGACGTGACCCGCCGCATCAACGCCAAGCAAGGCCCCCAAGCCATCGCCGCCATGGGTCCTCCCATCAGCCTGTGGGCAGCGGTCGATCTCGATGCGGGTGGGGCGGTGGGCGGGAATCCCCAGCCGGCCTGGCCCATCGCGTTCCTGGTGGACGGCAGACGCGTCTGTCCGAAACGCGGTTGCCGCATGCTGCTCCCGGCCGGAGCCTCGGGGCTTGCGACCTACCGCGCCGGATGGCCCGCATGGCTCGACGCCTGGATAGATTTCCACTATCTCGATCATCCCTTCGATCCCGCACGCTTTCCGGGAAATCCGCCCGCCACCCCGCGCCGCGCCTCCTACTCCGCCCTGGTGGAAGAGTTGTGTTCGCTGCCGTCGCTTGAGGATCCGCGGCGGAATGGATTGCTCGAGGAGGCCTTCGCCTATCTCGATCAAGCCCGCATCCTCACCTTCACGCGCAAGGGTTGGCATGGAGCGGTCAACATAAACCGGCGCATCCGGGAACGCATCGGCCGCCGTTGGGATCCGCGCGCTGCGGCGGAAGGAGAAGGCGGCTTCGCCGGATCCCCCCTGCTCATCCTCGAAAACGATCACGGCAAGGGCCTGTTCAATGGCGATGTGGGCATCCAATTGCGCATCCAGGGAAGGGACCTGGCATTCTTCCGTCGTGGAGAGGCCTTCCTGGATTTCACCGCGGCCTTCCTTCCCCGTCATGAGACCGCATTCGCCATGACCATCCACAAAAGCCAGGGTTCGGAATACGACTACGCCCTGATCGTGCTGCCGGAACCGGGCAACCGGCTGCTGTATAAGGAGACCCTGTATACGGCCCTTACGCGCGCGCGTCTGTTTGCGGGGATCTATGGCCCGGAAACGACCTTTCTGGAGGCGGTCGCCCGCAATGTGGTCCGGGAATCGGGACTGGCAGAATCCTTGCGTCCGTTGCGGAGGTAATTGCTATTTTTCCGTTTGTAACGCCCGGATCAAAATGTCCCGGGGCGCCGAATCGAAAGAGCCAGAGCCAATTTTTGCTTGCTCCGGCCTTGTGCCCATGGTTTAATTGATCCAGTCCGGATAACCCAAATCCCACCCAGCTTGGCCCTGCAACTATGCCATTGATCGAAGTCATCAGCAGCCCGGCGAACCTCGTGTCAAATCGCTTTCCCCTAAAGGAAGGCCCCAATATCCTGGGCCGCGACAAGGGCTGCGACATCGAAATACCCGATCCGCGCATCTCGTCCAAACACGCCATCATCCTCGTGACGGGAGAAAAGGTCGAATTCATCGACCAGAATTCCACCAACGGCATCTACTTCAACGACCAGCGCCAGCGCAAGGGTGAGTGGACCGACGGGGCCACCGTTTTCATGGGCAACACCGAAATGCGTCTCAAGGGCGGAGCGTCCGTGGACATGAACGTCCGTTCGGGAACCTCGGCCTGGGGGCAGAAGACTCCGGCCACCTCGCAACCCGGTATTTTAGGGTCTTTAGGGCCTTCAGGGCCTTCAGGGCCTTTAGTACCTATAGGGGCCGCCTCCAGCCTGGCCCTTAACAACGCGAATTTCGACTTCAATATCGTACAGGAAAAGAAAATCGGAGGGGATGCCCATGCCGATGCGGGGCAGCCCGGTCTGGAGAATTTCGCCAAGCGCATGCAGGTGATCAACCGCATGATCAAATCGGTGAGCGCCACCCTGACCGTGAACGATCTGCTGGACCGGACCATGAACCTGCTGTTCGAGGCCATCAATTGCGACACCGGCTACATACTGGTCACCGACCCGTCCAACCACGACAGCGTTAACGCCCATATCGCTTACGAGCGCGGCAAACGCAAGGAGAACCTGGAAGAAAAGCTGTACAGCCGAACCCTGGTCTCCACGGTGATCCAGAAGAAATCGGGCTTCATCTTCGACAGCGACGAGAGCGGAGAGCAGGACCAGAGCCTGAGCATCTTCCAGCTCCGCATCAAGACCGCCCTGTGCGCGCCCATCCACTCGGAAGGCCAGATCTACGGTGTCATCTATCTCGACAACAAGAAACGCGGGGCCAAGTTCAACGGCGATGATCTGGACCTGACCATGAACATCTCCGGTATCGCGGGCGTGGCCATCGAGAACATGGAACTGTACAAGAAGCTAGAAACGGAATCGCTCATCCGAGATCATCTCAAGCGCTTCTGCTCGCCCAACATCGCGGAGAAAATCATCGCCGAGCGCGGCAACGGTGATTTCCACCTGCAGTCCCAGAAAACCAACCTCACCGTACTGTTCGCCGACATCCGCGGGTTCACGCCCCTTTCCGAGTCGCTGGCGCCTCTCGCGGTCGCGCAACTGCTGAACAGCTATTTCTCGGAGATGTGCGCCATCGTGTTCGCCAACGGCGGCACCTTGGACAAATTCATCGGCGACTGCATGATGGTGCTTTTCAACGCGCCCGTGTCAGTCAAGGATCACGAGTACATGGCGGTGAAGACCGCCCTGGAAATGAAGACGCGCCTGCGCAAGATGCTGCCGGAACTGGTGGCCAAGGGCATCCCGGAATTCCAGGTCGGCATCGGCATCAACACCGGAGACGCGGTGGTGGGCAGCATCGGGACCAGCTCGCGCATGGAATACACGGCCATCGGCGACACGGTCAACATCTCTTCACGCGTGTGCGGTATCGCAAAGCCCAACCAGATCCTCATCACCGAGGCGGTCTTCGATAAGGTGAAGGATCGTTTCCGCACCGCGTCCATGGGCGCGACCCAGCTCAAAGGCAAGTCGCGCATGGTACTGGTCCATGAAGTCGTGGACGACCTGGTCCGTTGACTGAAATCCCATCTTCGTCACGCCCGCATTGAGATGGAGCGCACACAAGATCCCACGGAAATTCCCTATCTATTCGCCTTCCGGGCCTGCCCCGGCAAACTTTGGGAGGCGTATGACAGATGGGAATTGGAACAATCACTGGATCGAACGGCTGGAACAGGAAGCGCAACTACGTAACCTCTCGGCCAACACGCTGCGAAACTACCGGCAAGCCGTACGCGCCTTCCTGGAAACCAAGCCTGGTCCGCCCTGGACATGGAAGCGGGGAACCTTGGCCGCCTTCCTGCGGAACCTAGCCGAAAGGCGCCTATCTGCCGCCACCATCAACCTCTACCGCGACGGCCTGGCATTCTTCTGCCGCAACGTGACCCGTACTCCGGAATGCGTGCGGTCGATACCAAAGCTGAAAGCCGTCCAGAAACTGCCCGCCATTCTGCCCCTGGAAACGGTGCACACCATCATGGAGGCGGCTTCCCACGTCAAGCACCGCCTGGCCCTGAAACTTGCTTATGGCTGCGGCCTGAGGGTTTCGGAACTGGCGCACCTGCGCATTGGCGATGTGGGGTTTACCCGCGGAACGGTGTTCATACGCCAGGCGAAAGGCAACAAGGATCGAATCGTGATGCTGCCCCATTCGCTGATCGGAGAATTGAAAGGCTACCTTTCGGACTATCGACCCCGCAACTTCGTATTTGAAGGCAGCGAGCCCGGGAAACCCCTGACCACGCGCACGTTCCAGGCAGTGTTCCACCGGGCGTTGGAGAGTGCGGGGGTGGATTACCAGGGCGGGATTCATGGCCTTAGGCATGCATTCGCGACCCACCTGCTTGAGGCAGGTACGGAGTTGAAAATGATCCAGGCGCTGTTGGGGCATGCGAGCTACAAGACGACGGAGCGGTACGCGCGGGTGGCGACACACCGAATGGCGGGTGTGGTGAGCCCTTTGGACAGAGTGGTGAGTAGTGAGGGGTGTCAAAATGTCGCACAACTAGTGCGCACTGCGTGCGGCCCTGGGGGCCAAGTGCGAACAGGTTCGCACTAGCACTAGTTGTGTCAAATGCGGGGCGGGACTTCACTCGCTTTCGCTCGTTACGTAAACCAACCGCCAAACGTCCTGTTTGGCGGAAAGATGTGAAATCAAATGTCAAACATGGGAAAAATAGAAACCGCTGGAAAGTTTAAAATATTCGCCCTGAAGATCGAATTAAATCGGCAAAGCTTATACAATTCACCCTGACATTCGGTAAATTGCAAGTTGCAGGTATTTTATAGTTTTTGATATTCGCGGGAAGCGAAGGTTGTCGATGTTCATTGGTTATGAGGTCGCATGAAAATGACATTGCAGTTGCAATAATAATGACGTCATTCGCGTCGACACCCGAACCATATTGATCGTTTCGAATCCCCAGGCTGGCATTTATTGTTAAGGCTCCAGCAACAATACTGTTGTCTACATCAATGGGAGAAAAGTTGGAGATGTCTGTTACCCACAACTTGCAATCTGGGCTAACGTGCCCAACTTCCTCAAAGGCTACTCGTGGAAGAACAATATTCCTCAGCGAAAATTCCGAATCAACCCAAGCCCATAGAGTAGGAAGATTGGCAATTGGGTAATTGTCCCATGCAAAAACGAGCGAGGATGCGTCAAGTACCCGCATAATATCGCTCTAGCTGTCTTATATCGTTTAATTTGATACCGTCGAGATACTTCGAGGCCTTCACGATCGTAAGCCTATTCGAATCTAATGCCTGTAAAACAGTTTTAACATAATTATCACCAAGTATATGGCGCGGTTCACGATGCCTCCACATACGGTTTCCACCGTCAGCAACCTCCTCCGGAAGCTGTTCACGCCATTGTACTAGCCTCTCATATACGGCCTGTCGTACCCGTCCCGCCGAAATAAGCCGAAGTAGGATAACATCATTGCTTACTCCCCAAGCATTTCGATATTGTTGTAGTTCCGAATTTAATTCTGCTGGATCAGATGAAAGTTGCGAATGATCAATGGTATCCAGTTTTTCCTGAGGAACTAAAAAATTCCCGGCAAATTCATTCGCAAGATTTTCCTTAGTTTCGTGAGAGGTTAAACTGCTTACGCTGTCTATTGTGCTTTCTCGGAAAAGCATAATGTGTCCTAGCTCATGAGCTAGTGTGAACGTCTGCCGAACTTCCACATTTTCTTTTCGAATCACTATTATGGGATACTTTTTATGGTAGAGGCTAAATCCTATTGTGGGGTGTGACTTTGGAATTTGCCAATTTCCGGCGTAGCCATTTGTTCGAAAAATTAATATTCCGCCCTTTTCCACTGCGCTTCGATACATATCGAATGTGTTTTCAACATTAATCCCCAACCATTCGCGAGCAATACGAGCGGCTGAAACGGGATCATTATTTAAAATGCGTGGGGGATTAAATGGGATTAGTTCGACCTGATCGAGCTCTTCAACCAAATCGATATAAACTTGCCTCTGCCATTCGGCTAGCTGAATAATCTTTTTGATTTTCTGGTCGAGATCCTGTTGTTGATTAAGTAGAGTGCGAAATTGAGGACTCCTGATTCTGTTTGCCTCGAGTATTCCGTCTTCCAAGAAGAAAAGTGGCGTTCGCCCAAAATATTTTCCGAGTTTTTGAAGCTGGAGAAATGTTAAACCTGATCCGTCAGTGAGAGCTTTTTCTAATGCGTTTTCAGAAATCCCAACGAGACGGCTAAGCAGAGCTGCATCAATGGCTGCATCTTCCATGCACCATGTCAAACGGCTGGGGTTAAACGCGCTTAGCTTTTCCATTCAAATAGATTTTAGCATTTGCAAATATGATTTCCCAGCACTTGAAGGACAAATTCTGTCACCTGATCAAAGCTAAGCTTCAAAAACTCGAGAATAAAAAAAGTTTGTCCCCAATAAGCGCTTCGCCCGTCCTGGGCTTGCTTGAAGACCCGCCCCGCACTTAACACAACAAGGGCCTACCTGGAGCCTGCGGTCATGCTTTCGCATTGCAGGCTCGCAAATGGCTTGGAAAGGGTGCGCGGTAGTTCGCACTCCGCTTCGGCCTGGCGCAAATGCAAATCGCTCGCTGAAGCTCACAATTTGTTTGTTGGGCTTCAGCGTGTGACTCACTACATGCTGCGGGTACTCGCTCCGGGGTTGTAGTCACCCACTTCGCTCGCATCCTCGCATTTCGCGCATCCCATTCCAAGCCACTTCAGGTAGGCCCGAACGTTGTCTGCAATGGTGGTGTGACGGGTTCTTCTTCCCTGGTAAAAATCGTCCAGGGTCTAATGGCTTAGTCACGCAGGGCAGTATTCCCCTCTTCGGCGGCGCTGACTGCTCGCAGGCAAGCGCCGCCGAAGAGGGGAATACTTGGAATCTCCCTTTTTTGACAAGGGTTGTCTGTGAGGGAGATTCCATTCTTGGAGTGCTTTCAAACACGCTTTCGCGCCCATTCTGTATTGCACTCCAGCCCTGCTTAATGGACGCACCCCACCACTCGTTCGCGCTGCGCGCTCCGCCTTCGGGCAGACAACAAGCGCCATGCAGCTCCGCTGAAGGTTACCACCTTCGCTACGGGGCTTCGCCCAAATGGCGTTTCGAGACAGCTCGGCAATTCGGACTAAGTTTCGGTTTCTCTGACTTTCCCAGCAGTGTGCACGTGAGGTCTACGTCAGCTCACCTCAACTTGGCCTCATTGCACGCTGCGGTCGGTGGCGCCGGGGGCATAAGCCCCCCTTTGCCATCGTCCTCGCGTGTCGAGCTTGCCTCGAAACGCCACTTCTGCATGGCGCCACCGTTATATGCAATGCCCCCACACAAGAAAAGAGAATTTCCAAACCCACCCCCCAAGAAAAGAAAAAGAGAAGAGCGCGTGCCGGAAAGACGAAAACCAAAATTTTAAACCGAAAACATAGGGATCAATTTTGCGCCGCAGTTGCGGCGTTGTCTAGGCGCGGCTATCGCCACGAAAAAGAATTTGACGGTAAAAATCGTATCCGATGATTCTATCCAATACTTAGAGTCGGCCTTCGCTTGTTGTGGTCAGCCGGGTCTCGGCGACTTACTGACGGGCTCGGGGCCATACGGGAGGGCTTCGCGGGTCCTTCCCGCCAAGCCCTCCCTATTTTTTCCTTCGCAGGCACCCCTCGCCCTATTCGTTCCTTCGCTTCACTTCGTCCGCAAGCCTCTGGCAGGCTTTCGGCCGGGCCTCTGGGCAAGCAACCGTTCGCTGCGCTCACCGCCTGCCCAGAGGCTCACGGCCTCACG
>JBDSIO010000199.1:0-8143 GCA_039917895.1 Fibrobacteria bacterium
GAAGCGAGCTTGCCCATGATGGCGTCCACGCTCTTCTTGAAGGAGTCGTCCTTCTCCATGGCCTTTTCGATGGTCTTGATGGCGTGAACCACGGTGCTGTGATCCCGGCCGCCGAAGCGTTGGCCGATGGTCTTCAGGGAGGCGGATGTCAGCTCCTTCATCAGGAACATGGCGAGTTGGCGGGCCTGGGCCACTTCCTTTGTGCCGCGGCCCTGCTCGATGATCTTGTCCACTTCCACTACGAAGTAGTTGGCCACCACGGTGGTAATGTCCTCGGGCGTGACCTTTTTGCTCGGGCGGTTGAGTCCGGTGCGGATCACGATTTCCTTGGCGAGTTCCATGGTGATGTCTGAATGCTTGATGGAGGCCTGCAGGAGCAATTGGCGGATGGCGCCCTCGATCACGCGGATGTTGGAGTCGATGGCTTCGGCCAGGAAGCCGATGATGTCGTCGGAGATGTCGAGATTGAGTGCCACGGCCTTGCGGCGCAGGATGGCCTCGCGGGTCTCGCGGTCCGGCGGCTGGATGTCCACGAACAGGCCCCATTGGAAGCGGCTTACCAGCCGGTCTTCCAGGCCCTTGAGTTCGCCGGGAGGCGCATCGCTGGTGAGGACTATCTGCTTCCGGCTCTGGTGCAGTGAATTGAAAATGTGGAAGAACTCTTCCTGGGTGCGGTCTTTGCCGCTCATGAATTGGACATCGTCCATCAGGAGCAGGTCCACCTCGTTGCGGTAGTAGTTGGACAATTCGTTGATGCGGTTGTGCTGGATCGACTCCACGAACTCCCGGTAAAAAGCCTCGGACGTGACGTACCGGATCTTCTTGCGGGAATTTTCGGCCATGACGAAATTGCCGATCGCCTGTAAAAGATGGGTTTTGCCGAGGCCCACTCCGCCGTAGATGAGCAGGGGATTGAATTTGGTGCCGCCCGGGTCCTTGGCCACCGCCAAAGCGGCGGAGTAGGCGAACTGGGAGTTGCTGCCGACCACGAACTCCTCGAAGGTGTAATTCGGGTTCAGGTCGATGACGGGCATGCCGGTAAAGGGATGGGCGTGGGTTGCGGAGGAGGACAGGGCCGTGGGCATGCGGCGCAACTGGATGCGGGCTTCGCGGCCATTCGCCTCCTGGTAGCAGTGTTCGATCAGGCCCAGGTACATCTTGCCCAACTGGTCCATGTCCAGATTCTGGGGCACGGCCAGGCTGACCTGGAATTCGCTCAGATCGAATACCTTCAACGGGACGATCCACTGGGTGTAGACGTCTTCCGACAGCTTTTCCTTCAGCGACGTGAGGCACGCCGTCCAAGGGTGGAGCGAAGTCGTCGAATGGATCATGTTTATATCCCGGAACCTTTTGAGCCTGAGGGGGAAATATAATCAACAAGCCCCGATTCAAAGCGATGTTTGGCAGCCCCGATAGGATGGGGCCGGGCAGGTTTTCAACATTATATCAACGGGAACTCCACAGAATCGGCGCTGTGACCAGCTTGGGCCTCGCGATAGACCCGATTTGGGCAAAAGGAAATAGCTACTTTTTTGATTTGTTCTCCCGTTAACCTTTATTCTCCCCTTAACGATTTTATAAAGGTCGAATGAAATGTCCTCCCTTGTCTCGCCCATCGCCCTAAGCTAAAATTGAACCCAAGCGAAATGCCTTTTTCCGAATGATCTCAAACCCCAAATTCCTGTATACGGCATGCGGGCTCCTTATGGGCCTCCTAATCGCGCACTGGGCCTGGTGCCAGTTCGTGGCGTTTCCGATTTCCTTCGAACGCCAGCTGAAAAAAGGGAAGCCTTGGGTGTACATCCCCATCCGTTGGAAAGGCGCTTACAAGTTTCAGATCCTGCTGTTGACGCGCATCCTGATGCTGTTGGTGGTGGTCGCCGGGGTCGTGCTGCTGCGTCATTACACCGGCAAGGCCGATGGCGCCTGGATCCTCCTCTTCACCGTGGGGTCGGGATTCCTGATCATTCGCCTCAATTCCTTCTGGTTGGACTCGCGCTACCATCAGCAGGAAGACTCTTATTATTTCCTGCATGACGAATTGCGAGCGAAGCTGGAAAGCGAAGGCAAGGACATGGCGGAGTCCGCCTTCAAGAGCCTCGCCGCCTATCAGCATCAGAACCTGTTGCGCAAGGCGGATGAAGGTGGAACCTTGATCAAGACCTTGAGAACCCAGGCCAAAATGTCCCGGAAATACCGCAAAGACGTGCGTACAAGGGTAACCGTCGAGACCTGATTCCGCTTTTTTTTTACCTTTGCCACATGTTCCCCCGCCCATGCCAGGCAAGCCGAAACCCATGTCCCTGATCGGCCTCAAGACCGCTGACAGCCGCTCCGCTAACGGCCGTTCCACCGACGGTCGCTCCGAAGCGGCGTGGAAAAAGGCCATGGCCGAGGACCGCATCGAGGATCCCAAGGCCTTCGCCGCGTTCATGCTGGGGAAAACCTCCCGCACCTTCGCCCTCAATATCCAGGTTTTGCCCATAGGATTGCGCCGCCAGATCCTGTTGGCCTACCTGTTCTGCCGAATGGCCGATACCCTGGAGGATGACAACGAGTTGCCCGAAGGGGAGAAAATCGGATTGCTGCAGATGTTCCGCGGGCTGTTCCCCCCGGGACCCGACAGCCAGGCCCGTCTGGATGCATTCCGGGCCACCGTTCCGGCTGTTTGGGGCGCTTCCGACCGCTGGGACCGGCTGCTGGTCCACCATTGCCACCGCATCCTGCCCCAGCTCTCGGATTTCCCTCAGGCCGTCGTAGCCGCCATCTCGGCATGCGTGGATGAAATGTGCCTCGGCATGATCGATTTCACCCGTAAGCAGGCTGACGCACGGGACGGCCGCATGCTCATCGAATCCGTCGAGGATCTCGATCGCTATTGCTATTACGTGGCGGGCACAGTCGGGAACATGCTTTGCGCGCTCTTCAGCCTGCACTCCCCCTTGATCGGAAAACGGCGGGCCGAAGAGTTGCGCGGGCTTTCCGTATCCTTCGGACTCGGATTGCAATTGACCAACATCCTCAAGGACGTCCAGGAGGACCGCGCCCGTAATGTTTCCTTCATTCCCCTCAGCCTGCTCCAGGAAGAACACCTGACGGAATCTTCCTTTCTGTCGCCGGACGCCCCATCTGCCGCGGCCGCGCGCCTGATGGCCGGCCTCATCGGCAAGGCCAAGTCGCATCTGGAGGACGCAATGGACTACAGTTGCCTTTTGCCGCGCATGGAACCGCGCTTGCGCCTGTTCTGCCTGTGGCCGTTGTTCATGGCCGCTGAAACCCTGGTCCTGCTTGCGGATAATTTGCATGCGGAAGAATTGAGGGCGGACGATTTCCGGGCCGGAAACCGAAGGGGAGTCCGGGCCGAAACCCAGTTGAAGAAGATTTCGCGCGCTCAGGTGAAGAACATCGTCGGCCGCACCAGCGTGGCCTGTTGGTCCAACTTCTGGCTACGCTCCATGTTCCGCCGCGCCATGTCCCGACTGGATGCCGCCCTGGCACGCGCAAAGGCCATTCCCCAACCTCCCACCGAACGCGCTTCTGGCGCAGTCTCCGGAGCCAATCCATGAACGGCCCCACGTATAACTCCTCCAAAACCTCCGGACGCATCGGCCTGGCCATATTGCTGGCCATGACCCTCGCTGCGGATCAATGGACCAAGTACCTGGCACGTTTGCACTTCGGCTTTCCCGGCGGCGAACCGGATTACTTCAAGGTCAAACAGGTGCTGGGCGAATGGCTGCAGTTCCGGCTTATTTATAACACCGGGGCGGCATTCGGCATGAAGCCCCAGCAATTCCTGCCTTTCCTCAACCCCACGGTCTTCTACGTGCTGTTCTCAACCGCCGCCATCGCCTTCCTGTTCTTCCTGTACCGCAAGCTGCCCCGCGAAGACACGTGGCAGAAGGCGGGGCTTACCCTGATTCTGTCCGGCGCCTTCGGCAACCTCATCGATCGGCTGCGCTTCCACAAGGTCACGGACTTCATCGACGTCGGCATCCCCGGCTACCCTTGGCGCTGGCCCACCTTCAACATCGCCGACAGTTGCGTGTGCGTAGGCGTCGCCATGATCCTGCTCTCCTCCTGGATGCCGCGGAGAACGGTTCCGACCGGGACTTCCGCCGATCCGCTTCCCGAAGCCCCGGCACCCCGTGCGCCGGCGGCTCCCGGGATATCCCAGGCACAAACTCCGGTCCTGCCGGATCCTTCCCCCGATCAGAACTGAGGCATCGCCAGTGATATTCCCAACCGGCACCCGTTGGACCTGCGGACCGGATGAAGCCGGATCACGTTTCGATATCTTCCTAGGGTCGCGCGCGATCGACACTTCGCGCAGCCGCGTACAGAAATGGATCGAACAAGGCTGCTTCGTCATCAATGGGGAGCCCGCCAAAAAAAACCATACCATGGCCGAAGGGGATGAAGTCGCAGTCATCTCCCTGGCCGAAAAGGACATGTCCTCGACGTTGGTTCCCGAGGACATCCCCTTCCCCATCGTCTACGAGGACGCTCACCTGCTGGTGGTGGATAAACCCAAAGGGATGGTGACCCATCCCGGCAACGGCATCCACAGCGGCACCCTGGCAAACGCCCTGGCGTTCAGGTTCAAGAATCTGTCGGACGTGAACGGGACCTTGCGGCCCGGCATCCTGCACCGCCTGGACAAAGACACCTCGGGCCTGCTGGTGGTGGCCAAGAACAACGCCGCGCATCTCAACCTCGCCCAGCAGCTCGAAGCGCGCGACATCAAACGCATCTATCATGCCCTATCGTGGCGCGAAGCCGCTGAAGCCACGGGCGTCATCGATCAGCCTATCGCCCGCAATCCCCGGGATCCGCTGAAGATGGGCGTGCATGCGGAAGGAAAGCGTGCAGTGACGCATTACCGCGTCCAGGCGTATTACCAGTTCGCCACCTATTTCGAACTCGAGCTGGAGACAGGCAGGACGCATCAGATCCGCGTGCATCTGGCGCATATCCAGCATCCCGTCGTCGGGGATCCCCTGTATGGCGGTCGGCTGGCCTTTCTGGATCGGGTGCAGCCCATCCACCATCCATTCGCCACCAAGTTGTTGTCCTTCTTCCCTTCCCAGGCGCTGCACGCGCATCATCTGCGTTTCACCCATCCGGTGACCGGGAAGCCGATGGAATTCACCAGTCCCTTGCCGGCCTCGTTCGTCGAAGCGCTGGCCTTTTTGGAACGTTTCAAACAAAACCCCACCTGAACCGACTTGCGGGAAAATGGCCAAGAAAAACATCGACTTCGAAAAGCTGTTCCTGAAGGGGCACAAGTCATACGACACCGCCATCGGCGATTGGTGGGAAGGCCAGGCCTCCAACGGCGCGCACCGTAAGGCCTACGCCGCGGTCGCCGAGCACGTGAAGAAGCGCCTGAAAGCGCGCAAGCGCACCGGCCGTCCGGCGCCCGCCCCGGTCAAATGGCTGGTGGACTACGCCTGTGGCAGCGGGCTTTTCCTGGAAGCCCTGGCAGCCCGGTTCCCCGAGGCGCGCATCGTAGCCCTGGACGGATCGCGCAAGATGCTGGACAAAGCCGCGGAGCGCATGGCCCGGGCCGGCCACGAGGCGGGACCCGTGGAAGCGGACGCCTGCTTCGACGCCAGGGGCCCGCGCATCCGGCTGGTCAGGACCTCGCTGCCCAATTTCTCCTTGCCCAAGGGCAAGGCAGACGCCGTGATCTTCGTGTTCCCCAACCTCACACCCGCTCCGGCGGATCAGGACTATTATGACAAGCACGGGTATAAGAACCGCGAAGACGTGAAGGTCTGCACCGTGCTGGCCCGGCTGCGCGAGATGGATCCGGAAGACGAAGTCAATACGCTCGATCCCAAGGACATGTACGAGGGACTTATGACCGATCGCGTGATCAGCCGCAACCTGCGCCATCTGCTGAAACGCGGCGGCTCATGCTTCAAGGTCGACTACGCCAACGCCCACCGCGATGAGCTCAGCCCGCTGACCCACAAACGGTCGCTATTCGTGGAAGGGGCATTGGAAGAAGCGGTCCGGGAAGTCCGCAGCGAAGTGTTCTTCCGCTATGTCGGTAACGACTTCCATAGGTCCCAGGTTATTCTGGACGTGTATCATCAGACGAAGGATCCGTCGGATAAGATCGGGGGTTACTTTACGTCGGAGTTCAGGGCGGTCTGAAGAAAAGTGCTGGATTGAGTGATGGTGCGATTCGATACCGCCCCAGGAACCCTTCAGTCTGTGCCGATTAGGACGCCGCCTCCGCCGGCTCTATCCCCGCATCCACTCCATCCGTCGCAGCCTTCTTCTTTCCCCGTCCTTTGAATTCCCTCGGCGGAAACTCGAACGAGATCTTCCCGTCTTTCGATAGCTTAAGGTAAGCGTCGAAGAAGCGGCGCGTCTTGGAGGATTGGAAACCCTTGATCAGGTCGGTGCGCTCCAACGAAAGGAGGCGTTTGATGACCTCGCGATCCAGATTCTTGCCCAGGATCATCTTGTTGATCTTGAGGCCCTTCTTCGCATCGCCCGCCAACTGGCTCTCGGAAATGTATCCGGTCAACGTTTCGTAGACCTTGGCGCCGTCGGTGGGCGAAATGCCGATGGGTTCCTCTTTGGCCAGGTCGAGCGGCTGTCCATCCGGTCCGGAGGCGGTATCGTCGAAAACGAACTCGACCTTGTTCTTGTCATTGATCTTGAGGACAGCGGTAAATGGCTTGCCCATTTTGCTGCGGAAGCCCTGCAAGGGGCCGATCTGGCGCTTCTCGAGCAGTTGGATAATCTCGGTCTCGGTCATCTGGCGGCCTCCGAGCACTTTGCGAACGATCAGTTCGCCGTCTTCGGACTCGTAGCGGGTCAGGGTCTCGAACATCTTCTGCCCGTCGATCGGACTCTTGAAAGGCGCCAGCGTCTTTAATTTGACTTCATCGAAACCTTTAATCTTGCCCACGATGTTGCGCGCGAAATCCTGAATCTCCTTCATGAATTCGGGACGCGTGTAGAGACCGCGTTCGATACGGTTGAGCTTCCATTCCCAGCCTCCGGTAAGTTCCGGCGAGACAAGTTCCTCGATTCCGATGGCTGAAAGCAGGCGCATCAGATCCGAGCCCTTGGCGGTCGGGACCAATTCCTTGCCTTCGCGGACGATGTACTTGTCGTACAAAAGTCCTTCGATCACGGCGGCGCGCGTGGCCGGGGTGCCCAGACCGCGTTCCTTCATGGCCTCGGCGAGATCCTCGTCGTCCACGTACTTGCCCGCGCTTTCCATGAAGGACAGCAGGGTGGATTCGTTGAGGCGCGGCGGTGGCCGCGTGGCGTCCTGGCGCAGGGTCACATCCTGGGCGAAGTATTTGGAGCCCGCCTTGAGTGGGGGCAGCAACGCCTCTTCCTTCTTGTCGATGCCGTAGATGGCCTTCCATCCGGGTTCTTCGAGCACTTTGCCGTCGGTTTTGAAATGTTCGCCCTCGACGATGGTGATACGCGAGGTGTTGAGGAAGCGCGCGGGGGGAAAGAATACCGCGAGGAAACGCTGCACGACCGCCTGGTAGATCTTGCGCTCCGGTTCAGACAACTCTCCGGGCATCACGTTGGTCGGGATGATGGCATGGTGATCGGATACCTTGCTCTCATCGAAAATGCGCTTGTCCATGCGCACGTAGCCCTTTTCCAGGGCTTGCGTCGCGAACTTGCCATAGTCGGACTTCTGCAGATTCTGCATCAGCTCCTTGGCGACCGCCAGGTAATCGTTGGGCAGATAACGGCTGTCCGTTCTGGGATAAGTCAATACCTTGTGCCGTTCATACAGCGCCTGGGCCAGTCCCAGGGTATTCTTGGCTGAAAAGCCGAAGCGGGCGTTGGCTTCGCGCTGCAGGCTGGTCAAATCATAAAGGGAAGGCGCTCCCTGACTGGAGGGCTTCTGGGTATCGGTCGCCATAGCGGGCTTGCCTTTGCATTTATGCAAAATAGCCTGGGCGCGGGCCGCATCCCAAATCCGCTCGGGCTTGCCCGCGTCCTTGATGGATTCGCCGTTTTCTCCCTTCGGATCGTCCGAAGCCTCGGTCTTTTTGAATTCCGGGTCGAACCAGCGGCCCTGGTATTCTCCCTGTCCGGCCATTGACCCCACGATCGCGAAATCCCCATGGACCTCCCAATAGTCCTT
>JBDSIO010000200.1:0-4798 GCA_039917895.1 Fibrobacteria bacterium
CCAAATGCGCGAACCACAGTTTGCGCATGAAGAAGTAATGGAACATGAAATTCAAATCGGGTGTGATGAAAGGATTGGGATGCTGTTCGAGGGGCAATCCGATATTCAGCCCGATGCTCCGGCCGCCGGCTTCGAGGGCGCCCAAATTCGCCGCTTCCATGAACCCGCCGCCGCCGCCCGTGCAGATGACGAAGCGCTCCTTTGGACAACCCAGGGATCGCGACCACTCGGTGACGGATTTGGACAACTCCCGGGCCTCGGCGTAGAACCGGGCCATGGGGCCATCCGCCTTCTGCCGCGCGGAGCCGAAGAATACGATGGTGTCGTGGATCCCCAGTTCCCGGAATTTCGAAAGCGGCTGCAGGTATTCCGAAAGTATCCGCAAGGGCCGGGCTTCGCCGCCTTCCATGAATTCAGAATCGCGGTATACCAATTCGGGACTTGATGGTTTTTTAGTCATACATCCTCTTTCCACCGTGAAGTAATTCATCTCCTCGGCTATTTCCTTGCAGTATTGACCGGGTTGAGCCACATGGATTCCCTCCTTGTGTTCAATGCCCCCCATGCCCCATGCCCGCCCCCTGCCGGATCACATACTCGCTGTTAAGCAGGTAGGCGCCGGATACGACCACATCCTCCCCCGGCTCAATACCTTCGAGGACTTCCACCGCTTCGGAGGTGCGCATGCCGATCTTCAGCATCCGAGGCGCGAACGACTGCGGGCCGATACGAAGCCAGGCCATGGAAGAACCGCTCGATTCCAATAGGGCTGAAGGGGGAATGGTCAAGGCCTGACGCCCTTTTTCCTTCAAGGTGACCCAAGCCTGCGCCCCGGAAAGGATCCTGCCTTCAAGGTTGGGAATGCCTATATGAGCGATGGCCAAGGCGCCTGATATGGACGTTTCCTGTTTCATGTGCTCAAGCTTCCCCAAAAGAGGTTCTCCATGCCGTCCTTCGATTTCCACCCAGGCATCGGTTCCTTCGGGGTAGGACTTCGTTTCTTCCGGTAACATCCACGTTTCGATCCAGATACGGTCACCGCCACCTATCGTGAAGAGGGAGGCTCCTTCCCGCACGTACTGACCCGGCTGAACATCCACCGACAAAATAACGCCCGCCCGGGGACTGATAATGGGGACTCGGGGATTGCTCCGCCCGGCCTTGACCAAGGCATCGACCTGGGTCTCGCTCATTCCAAGCACAATCAGGCGGCGGCGGGCAGCCTGTACCTGGGAACCCGCCATGGCCTGGTCAGGCAAGGTCTTGGATTGGGAGACTGAGAGAAGGAATTCCTGTTGGGCGGACATAAGCGCATCGCTCCGGATTTCGGCCAGGACTTGACCCTTCGAAACCTTTTCGCCAGGTCTCCTAATCCGTACCTGGTCGACAGTCCCATCGACGCGGGCGGGAATCCGCTCGCTGGAGCGATCGTCAAACCGCGTCGTTGCCCGGAATGTGGTAGAAGGCGAGATGAGCCTCACCCGCGCCTTGGCGCTTGCTATCCCGGCCAGGATTTCCTCTTCCGAGGATAAGGTGAGAGTGGATTTCGGATCCGCATGCTCCTTTCCGGAAGCATGTCCGGTCGCGGGAATCGCCTGGCCATGATTCTCATGATTCTCCTCGGACGGTTTTGCGGCATGATCGTCGTGAGCCATGGGCTTCGAGGTCGTTTTGTGAGAGTCCGGATGGTCGGGGCTATTCTCATGGGAAAGGCCCGGTTCCAGGGAATAGGAAGAGTCCGGCAATTCCACCGGTTCCACGACGGCATCCCTATCCAGGAGCAGGGAAGCGATTTCCGCCACGGCTTCCCCGGGATTGAGTCCTTCGGTGATTTCCACCCATAGCAATCCCTTCCGGCCTAGCCGGACTTCACGGGCCTTAAAAGCGGACATATCCTTTCCGGAGCTGGACCACACGATCCATTTCTCACCCAGGGAGTGCACGGCGGAACGCGGTAGTACCCAAGCGCTGTCGAAGAGCGCCGTCAAGTGGGCCTTTCCGAGGGAACCGACCTTCAGTTTAAAACCCGGGTTGGAAAGGTAAGCCTTTCCGGTCAATGTCCTGTTGGTGTCGGAAATCCGGGATTCGAGGAAGTCCAAGCGGGCCATGGCGGAAAGTCCCAGGGACGGAAGGGACAAATGGATGCTGTCCCCTTCCCTGAAGAATCCCGCCTGATCGATGGGCAAGGCCAGGGAGGCCGCGACAACGCGCAGATCATTCACGGTTGCCAGAGGTGCACCCCGTTCCAGATAAGCACCGGTATTCAAACCGCTTATTCCTGATCCTGCAGACGGATTGGACGCAGCGGCTTCACCCGACATCCCCATTCCCCCTCCGCCGCCGCTTTTGCTCCCCATGGCCGCTGACCCGTTCGGAGCGCCTTGCGATCCGACCATGGACTCACCGGAAGCCGGGGCACCCATCAATACCACAAAACCGGATTTGGGACTGGCAATGGGAATGCGATCCAGTGGCTTGCCGGTGCGGCGAATCCCCTGAATTTGGTGGGAATTCATGCCCATCTGCTCCAGACGGGATGCTGCATTTCCAAAGAGACCAGGGTCGTTTTTTGCGCTTAGAAGCAGAAACTCCCGCTGAGCGGTAACCAGCTCCGGTGAATAGAACGATGCAATGGCCTCGCCTGCGACAATGCTTTGATCCGGGGAGCGGATGAAGATTTTTTCCAGACGTCCCGCTGCCGGAGCGGTGACCAGAACGGATCGGCGTTCATCCAGGTCAATCCGGACCGGCACCTCCAAGGTGTCCGTGAATTTCATCCGGATCAGCCGGACGCTCCTCTGACCGGTAAGCACCGTGCTCGTCGGCGACTGGAAAACGGCGCTGCCATCAGGGACCTTCGGCGGGGATGCGGTTTTTTCCTTGTCCCTTCCGCATGCGACCAGGGCGATCAACATCATGGGAAGCGCGGATTTCCGGACAAGCGCGTACATGGCGGTACTACTGTTTCCCGGTTTCACGCTCATACTCCGCCTCCAGGACCAGAGCCCTGCCAAGATGTTCCAAGGCCGCCAAGCGCGCCATGACCCACCGGTCCCAAGTATCCAGAACCCGGAACAAATCCCCGGAGCCCTCCTGGTAGACGGCCATCGCCGCGTCCAGGCTCATGCGGTAGGCGGGAACGACTTTCTCCGTATACCGTCCGGACTGTTCCGTCTCAGCCTTGAGCATCAGGTGCATTTCCCGTGCCATGCGCAATGCCATGAACTTGCGCGCCGCCTGCTCCGAACGCATCGCCTGGACTTCCAGGTTCATGCCATTCACTTCCGAGCGGACCATGCCCTTGGACCAAGGAGCCGAGGGCAGGGAGACCATCGCCATCACCGAGAACCGACGTCCCATATCCAACATTTCCATATGGTCGAATTGGATGCCGAAATCCGGGCGGGCTTGCCGCCGCATCCATTCCAGATTGAGCTCCATGGATCGTATGCCCGCGTCGACTTGCGCCAAATCCGAGCGACTCCCAACCAGAATTGAGTCCGAAGGCCGATCCGCATATCCCCGGAGGGCTAAAACGGTATCCACGGCGAATCCGCTGGTCGAAGAATCCGCCATCAACAATTTCAAAGCGGAAGCGGATTGCATCTTATCCGAGCGTTCCATGATGCGCATGCTCCCCAATTCTTCCAGCCGCGCCTTCGCTTCCTGCACCGTCGCCAAATCCGCCTGCCGATGCTTAAAGCGCGTTTCCGCGACCTTCAGCATGTAGGCCATCACGGCTTCGGCCTCTCCCAGGACCGCCAAGCGATGCTCAGCCGTGGCCATCCGGAAATACCGGGACTTCGCCTCCGCGATCAGGGTCGCCTTCATCCATTCCCCGCCCGCTGCTTCTCCGCGGCACAGGGAGGCCAGGTAACGTGCATGGGCCCCCCGCTTTCCCCATCCCGGTACCATCTGGCGGACGGAGAACATCAAGGCCGGGTCCCCGGGATTCATGGCGCCGGATTCCCCCATGCCGTAAGGCAATTCGATGCCCCCGATACCGATTTCCGGGGCCATCCATGCCCTGGCGCCTTCCGCCTGGGCCGACTTCGACTCCGCTTTCCGTTTCCACATGTCCAATTCGGGATTACGGGCCAGTACTCGGTTTAGGACCGTGTCCAGGGAAAGTACGGGGAGGCTCCGAGACCCGTTCTCCAGGGAATCGTTCTGTATCGCCAAGGCGGAGCCGAATGCAGGCGAAATGCCCAATGCCACCGCTCCGATACCTAGCGTTCTTGCCAAGCCCGATATAAAAGACATCCGCCCCCTCATGCTTTCACTTCCAGCACCACCGGGCGACCGAGTTTCCTCAGTTCCGATTGCTTCACCATGCTGTATAAAACCGGAAGCACGATAAAGGCGAACAAGGTGGCGGTTACGAGACCGAATTCGAAAGGCAGGACGATGGGCCGCATGACATCGCTTCCGGGACCTGTGGACATGAGCACGGGCAGGATGCCGAACAGGTTCGCCAGCACCGTCATCAGGATGGGACGGAGGCCCATGGACGCGCCTTCCTTCAAGGCTGCGTCCAACGCGGCGGCATCCAGGCGGGCGCCGGCTTTCTCCCGGTCCGCCAGCCTGGCGGCCAAGGCATTGTTCAGGTAGACGACCATCAGGACCCCGGTTTCCACGGCGATGCCGAACAGGGCGATGAAGCCCACCGCCACCGCCACGGAAAAATTGGCTCCGAAGAGATACATGGAATAGGCCCCGCCTACCAAAGAGAGTGGCAGGGCGGACACCACTACAGCCACCTCTTTCCACGACCTCAGCGAGAAGTAGATGATGATGA
>JBDSIO010000201.1:0-3544 GCA_039917895.1 Fibrobacteria bacterium
TCCTCTCCGACGGATTGCCGACCAGTCCGAACAACAATCCCGACGCCTACCTGGACGTGCTCAGCCCCACCTATCCCGGCATGCCCGGCGTCATGCCCCCCGTCTACGGCATCTTCATGGGCCGCCCCTCGGGTGACACCATCAAACTCGCGGATCTGTCCAAACGTACCGGCGGGCAATTCTTCCTGATTCCCCCTAGCCGCCCAGATAGCTTGAAGGCCGTGGTTGAACGCATTCTCAACGTGATTCTGCGGCAGTATCAGCCCAGCACGGCCGTGGTAACCAACAACAACGTGGTGCCTCCGCAAACCGGCCGCGCCGGTCCCGGCAACTTCACCCGTCAGGATAACGGCTCCTGGCTCATGACTTTGCACCAGCCCGTAGGCCTCAAAGCCGCGGGAGACAATTCCATTGACGCCGCCACGGAATTGGTCGACGTGCAAAGCGGCACCCTCAAGCCAAAATCCATCAATTTTATCCTGAATACGACGGGGCCGCAGGAGACTACGAACAAGAATCTGATCGGCACCCAGTTCAGCGTATCCTGCGTCGATCTCCCGCCGCCGATCAACACGGTCAAGGTTGCCTACATCCGCGACACCGATGGCGACGGTGCGGGCGATAAGGTCTTCATAGTCTTTACCCGTCCATTGGACGCGCTGCCGCCCAACATCCCGGCCATCTATTGGAATAACTTCGGTCTGATCGCCCCGGGACCTCCAGTCCTGTCCTTCCTGACCGGCAGCGGCAATACCGTCGTCATCGCCGACCTGACCAAAAATCAATTTCCGGTAGGCATGACCGGCATTCCGGCCGGCGGCAAGCCCATCGCCATTCTGCCCGATGATCAGGGGATCTTCAGCGCGCAACGTCCCCCCATCGCCGATTCCATCGGACCCATCCTCGACTCCGCCGTGGTCCGGCCCTTCGACAATTCCAAGGTCATGCCCGGCGGGGATTTGAACATGGACACCATCATCGTCTTCGCTTCGGAACCCATCCGTACCGGGAACACCTGGAACAACCTGCTGCTCTGGTCCAAATCCGTGGGCGACAAATGCAGCGACTACGTACATGCTTTGCCCGTTGTCCCCAGCGGCCAGCCAAGCCAGGATGCGAACAGCCGCGTGATCACCCTCATCGTTCCCACGGGGACGGGAGTGCCCACGCCCCTTGCCGGCGATTGCGTCTATCTCAACACCAACGGGGTCTATTCAGACATGAACAAGAACATTCCCCCCGAAAACGGAACCCGGCTCAAGGGCAAGAAACCACCCAAGGAAATCGAACTGTTCCGCGGCTATCCTCCGGTAGTCGGGCTCAAAGCCGACAATCCCGGCTTCCTGGTGGTCACCAATGATCCGCGCAAAACCGATACGAGTGACTACTCCACCAAGGATACCCAAACCGGCCTGTTCGTGACCCGGTGGATCCCGCCTTACGGATTCGTGATCAACCAAGCCTTCGCTCCGGTTATCCCGGATATCAGGACACCTTCGACAGGAATCGATCCCAACCAAACCTCGGCCATGCCCGACAATATCGCCTCGGTGCAGGTGATTTCGACGGGCAAGTACATCGTGGACATCAGCATCTACGACAACAACGGCGGGTTTGTCCGCAAGCTCAGGCAGGCATTCGGCTTCCATGGCGAGCTCAACAACCGCGACCGCATCGCCAACCGGGGACTGGTAAGCTACTTGGTTTGGGATCTGAAAGACTTCAAGGGGCAGAAGGCGGGACAAGGGGTATTCATCTGGAAGGCGGTGTTCCGCTTCGAATCCGGCAAGCAAGACGTGGAATACACCAAGACAGGCGTGGTCCGAAACCCGCGCCAATAGGATTTTTTCCTTCCCATCCATGTGGAACCTATTTTGGTTTCAAATGGATGGGAGACTTCATGACATTCGCCCACTTGCATCCCGGGACCTTGGCGCTTTGCGTCGGCATCCCGGTCTTGGCGGGCGCCGTCTCCGGCTTCGCTTCCATGAAGGACTTCAACTCCTGGTACGCGACGTTGCGGAAGCCCTCTTTCAATCCTCCCAACGCCATTTTCGGACCCGTATGGACCGGGCTCTACCTTTTGATGGGGATCTCGCTATACCTGGTTTGGAAAGCGGCCCCTTCACCCGACCGCAGCGCCGCCCTGGTTGCCTTCGGCGCGCAGCTCGTCCTGAACTTCGCGTGGAGTTTTCTGTTCTTCCGTTTTCATCGCATTGCCTTGGCCTTCAGGGAAATCATCCTGCTCTACCTATGCATCATCTGGATGATGGTTCTCTTCGCCCGCGTGGACGCCACCGCGGCATGGTTGCAGGTTCCTTACCTGCTCTGGACCGGTTTCGCCACGGTTCTCAATAAAGCCTTCCGCTCCCTTAATCCCGGGTACTGAACCGGCAGACCGCGCGGGACCGGGGCGGTTTGCGGGATCCCTCCTCATTCGTGCTATCTTTAGCCCCCGTTGACCGGCAGGCGCCGGTCCGGAGACGGAATCGGATGCAAATCATCGATTACAAAGCGCAATTGCGCAAATTCTACAAACCCTCGGATGCCAGCGTGGAGCTGGTCGACGTGCCCCAGATGAACTTCGTTATGATCGATGGCCAGGGAGATCCCAATTCGGCCCCGGAGTACCAGGAAGCGGTGGAAGCGCTTTTCACCCTATCTTATACCCTGAAAATGCAGATCAAGAAGTCCGATGCCATCGACTACGGGGTCATGCCTCTTGAAGGCTTGTGGTGGGCCGAGGACATGGCCAGCTTCAGCGTGGATCGCAAGGCGGATTGGAAGTGGACCATGATGATCCAGCAACCGACTCCGGTGACACGCAAGGCTTTCGAAAAGGCTTATGCCGACGTGAAAGCGAAGAAGGATCCGGCGGCTCTGGGCAAGCTGCGATTCGAGGCCTACAAGGAAGGGCGATCGGCGCAAAAGCTGCATGTTGGCCCCTTCACGGAGGAAGGTCCGGTCATCAAGGCCATCCACGATCGCATCGACTCAATGGGGGCGAAACTCCAAGGCAAGCACCACGAGATCTACCTCAGCGACATCCGCAAGGCCGCTCCGGAAAAGTGGAAAACCATCGTCCGCCAGCCCTACGTTTAAGGGGTTTGGCATTCGGGCATTCAGGCGTCCAAACATCCCTAGGCTTAATCCCGCCAAGAGCGCCGCTTTTTTACCTTAGGCTGAATGTCGGATAAGCCAGATAAGCCAGATAAGCCGGATAGGCCAGATAAAACAGCCGATCCCCTTTCCCGCTATAAAGATCGCCGAACCGCATTCGCCACCGGGCTGGCCGCGGCCCAACGCACCGCCAACTCCCTGAGCAATGCCCGCCTGGCCGTCGCGCTCGCCGCCTTGGCCGGATTTTTCTGGTTCATCTTCCGTGATGACCTGATCCCCTCCATAGCCATTCTGGCGCTGGGTGTCGGCCTGTTCGTATACCTGATGGCACGCCATGACCAGGCCTTGGCGCGGGAAAAAAGCAACGCGCAATTAATGGCCCTCAATGAGGCCGGAGTCGCGCGGATGGAAGGCAGGTGGAACC
>JBDSIO010000202.1:0-3213 GCA_039917895.1 Fibrobacteria bacterium
GCCTCCACGAAATCTTCGGCCACGAAGCCGTGCGCAAACTCTCGGTCGGCTTCGGCCTCGACACCCACGCACTGACCGACCGCACCCTCAAGATGGACATCTCCCTCAACTACGGATACGAATTCGGCCTGAACGACGACCAACCCCTCGCCGGCGGCCAGCAATTCAGCCTCGAAGCGGGATTCTAGAGTAACACAAAGGTTACCTAGATTCGGGAGCGGACCGAGCCTTGCCGCTCGCACCCTAAATCGATCCTTCTTCTCGGGTGCGCCTTAGTGTTTAGGCCGCATCCCAGCGTGGTCCGGGCTCTTCCGCCGGGTCGGGAAAGTGACGGCCCTTCGTTCTTCAACAACTTTTCGACTCGTCGACAATAAGGGTTTGTCCTTGGCTTGTGGGGCCCCCGCTGAGGCTGCGGTCGCGGTTCCTGGCCTCTGCTGAAGACCGCTCGATGTTGATTCGCATGGGTACGGAAGCGAAAGGCCGCAGGGAGATCCCCGCGGCCTTTCTACAGAAACAAAGTGGAGTACCGCAATGTCGGGTACCGCCTTAGGGCGCAACGACCGCCAGCGGATCGCGCGCCCGCCGGCGCGGACTCCCGCGCATCACCATCGGAATTCGAGCTTGTTCAACATCTCCGTTTTTTCCCTGTCCAACTTCTTCGACTTTTTCTTGTGCCGTTGGGCGCTGCACCAGGAAATGAGTTTTTTGTCCAATAAGGCGGCGGCCTCCAGGGCCGGCCATTTGGCCGCGTTCTTCTTCTTGTAGTTCTTGAGCTGCTCGTAGTACTTCATCCAGCCCAGGTTCTTCACGCTCCACAGGAAACCGATTCGGTTGAGCTTTTGGACGCGCTCGGGAAGGAGGTTGTCCGCTTTGTAGGCGCAGCGCTGCAGGTGGCACCACAGTCCCAGACGGTTGCCGGCCGGAAATTCCTCGCGGGCTTTGGGCCAACGCTGAGGGTGCTTGGCGCGGTATTCCTTCAGGGTCTGGAAATGGCCTTCCCAGCTATCCGGCAGCGTCAAGGGGAACCCGATCTTGATAAGGGCCAGCTGGCGATCCTTTTCCAGCTTCTTACGGGCGTAGTTCTGGCGCTGGCGCCAGACCCAGAGCCCGAGCCTATTGCCCTTGGGAAACTCTTCGCGGGCGAAGGGCCATTCCCCCGCATGCGCCTTGCGGTAATCCTTGAGGTAGCCCAGCTGTTCGTTCCAGTGCGATTCGCGTTCGTCCGCCTTCTCCCACTGAAAGCCGATCTTGTTCAGCAGCTTCACACGCGAAGCGGTCAGTTTCTTGCGGCTTTGCAGGTCGCGCTGACGATGCACCCACTGGCCCAGCCGGTTGCCCTTAGGAAACTCCTCGAGGGTCGAAGGCCAGGCTTGTTTGTATTTGGCGCGGTAGCGCGCGAGATGGCCGTATTGGCGGACCCATTGTTCATCCCAACGGGTGGCGAAGGTTCCGTCGGACGTTCCATTTGCTTGTTCGAACTTGCTAGTCAATTTTTTCTTTCCCTGATGCATTTCTGCAGTGTCGATGAAGGTCGCCCGGTCGCGCCGGTCGAAACGACTTGCGAAGCGTCATTGATCCGACTCGCAACCCGTGTGCTACCCCCCGGCAGCGACCGCGCGCGTAATTGGCGCGCATCAAAGTAAGCCAAAACCCCTCCCGGTCGAACAGGGTGAAGCAGGAGAATTTACCATGATTTTACCTGAGTGATACGAGTGTCACGCATTAAGATCGCGAGCATCACGATTCGACGCCGGAAGCGTCGGGAAACTTTCCACTCTCTGAAACTTTTCCCTTGCGCAGTGGCCGGAAAACATTCCGGACCTTATTCCACGGGGCTCCCAGTAGATGCAATGTCCCCCGTTACGGTTACCTACCTAAAGGACCCAGTAGTGGAAGGCGGCGCAAATTCTATTTTGCATCCGGGGATTTTACCGCCGCTTTATCCCTGTAGCCTTCGGGCGTCGGCCGGCGCGGCCTAAGACTTTCCTTACCGGGGACCGATGATCAAAATCTACCGCAAGGCCGAAGGAGAACTCCAGGAAATCGACACCTTCGCCAAGGATTGCTGGATAAACGTCCACAATCCGGAGCAAAAGGAGATCGAGGACCTTAGCCGACGTTTCGGCATCCCCTCCGATTTTCTTACCGATCCCCTGGATCTGGACGAACGTGCCCGCATCGAGACGGAGGACGGCCGCACCCTCGTCATCGTCCGCATCCCCGTGCACTACGATACCAATCTGGAAATCCCCTACAACACCCTTCCGCTCGGAATCATCCTGATGGAGGACGCCATGCTCACCATCTGCGCCCTTAAAAGCCCCGTGCTTCAGGAGTTCCTGGACGGGCGAGTGAAGGAATTCCAGACCGCGCACCGCAGCCGGTTCGTGATCCAGATTTTCGGCCGCGCGGTGATGGCCTACCTGAGATACCTCAAGCACATCAACGCTTTCACGGCCATCCTGGAAAAGGAACTGCGCCAGACCATGAAGAACGAAGAGCTCTTCAAGCTCCTGAACATGGTTAAGGGGCTGGTGTATTTCACCACCTCGCTCAAATCGAACGATCTGATGATGGACCGTTTCCGGCGCATGGATCTACTGCGAATGTCGGAAGGGGAGCGTGACCTCATCGACGACATCCTCATCGACAACAAGCAGGCCCTGGAGATGGCGCAGATCTACAGCTCGATCCTCAGCGGCATGATGGACGCCTTCGCCTCCCTGATCAACAACAACGTAAGCGAGGTCATGAAGGTGCTCACCCTCGTGACCATCATCATCATGCTCCCCAACCTGGTGGCGAGCATTTACGGCATGAACGTGCCGCTGCCCATCCAGAACAGCCCGTTCTCGTTCTACATCGTGTTGGGGATTTCCACCGTGCTGGCCGGCGGAAGCATCGCCTACTTCGCGAAAAAGAAGTGGTTTTGAGGGGGCGCGGTTCTTCTAATGGATCTTTTCAGGGTTCGCGGACCGAGGCGAGCTCCACTTTTCCCATTAAGATTCCCCGGTCGTTGTAATAGGTCTTGGTGACCTCGGAACCTTCATCGTAAAGGATTTCCACTTCGGGCTGTCCATTGGGGAACCAACTGGTGTAAAGACCGTTCATGACTTCGCGGCCGTTTTCGCGGTGGACCCAGTAGCGCTCCTTGAGGCAGCCGCCGGGATAATAAGCGAACTTCTGCTCCGGGAGCTTGCAGGCGGATAAGGT
>JBDSIO010000203.1:0-3175 GCA_039917895.1 Fibrobacteria bacterium
TTCTCGGCCGGTTACGGCATGGACAAGATCCGCGAACAATGGGACTTCACCCTCGAAGGGTATTACAAGACCTTGAACCACCTGACCGTGTTCGCCCCCAACGACGTGCCCGACTCGGTGGTCTTGAGCGCCGATCGCAGCCTGGGCGATCTCTTCAAGGAAGCGGAAGGCTTCAGCTATGGCTTCGAAGTCTCGCTGCGCAGGCCCGAGGGCCTGATCTTCGGCGGGCTCAGCTATTCGCACGGGACCTCGGTAAGCATCGAAGACAACAGCGACGAGGCCTACTTTCCATCCTGGCACCAACCGCACAGCTTCAAGGGCGATATGGCCATCAATTGGCTGGGCAAGGACGGCCTGTGGGGCGCGAAGCGGAAGAAATACCTGCGCACCTCGACCCAGGTCAAGTACGCCACCGGCCTGCCGTATACGGAGTACGTCGGTTACGAAAGCTCGCACCTGCTCGATCAGAACCAGGGCCGCGATGCGGGCGGCCCCAATCCGGAATTCCAGCGGAACCTCTACCTGCAGCAGGGTAACCGCAACACCGCGTTCGTGCCGGCCTATTTCCGTTGGGACATCAAGGCCATCGATTGGGGCCGCGAAGGCCGGTGGAATTTCTCCTGGACCATCCTCAACATCACCGACCACAAGAACATCTTCTTCTACACCTACGATCGGCAGGTGAATCCGCCGCAACGGATCGAGATCACCCAGTTCCCGAACTTCCCTTTCCTGGTGAGCTATGAATACCAATTCTGATTGCCGCATCGCGCCGCGCCGGTTTTTCCGGTTGTCCCCGACTCTCCGCCTCCTCCGGCCGGGCTTGGGCCTCACCGCCGTTGCCGTTGCCGCGGCCGCCATCCTGGTCGCCTGCATCCAGGGTCCGTGGGATTACTACCCCAAGGACCCGCCTTACTTCCAAGGGGTTTCGGTGACCGGTTACGCATTGGCGGACCGCCCCATCGAGAATGTCTGTTTCGAACGCCTGCTTAGCCTGGGCGAGGAGAACACCCAGGCCTTCGCCTTCTACGATAGCGCGGATGTACGTATCAAGGGGCGGTTTTCCGGCGTGGAGCGCGACCTTTCCCTTACCGCCATCATCGACACGCCCAACTGCTTCAAGGGGAATCCCGCCGATACGGTGGAGCGCGGCCGGAACTACGACCTCACGGCGAGCCTCACCTGGGACAGCTCCGGGACCAGGGTTACCTCGTTGATACGGGGGACGGCCAGGGTCCCTGTCTCCTTTTCCATCCACAAGACGGCCAAGGCGCCCAAAATCGCATTCTCACCGGGGATTCCCGACAACATCTTCGACCTGGATTTCATCCGGCTGCTTCCCCGCTCGGTCCAGGGTGTCATGCTAATCGAATTTCCGGAACTGGCCCAATTCGTGGATACCTCCATTACCCAGAAAGACATCGACACGTCGAAAGCGATCCAGGCCTTTATCCTCAAGGACGGGAAGCGGGCCAAGACCCGCCTGGTCGAATTAATGGGAGAGGATCTGGTTCCCTACAACGAGAACGCGACGCTCTACTACATGAACGGCGACTTCAATACCTTGTCCCATTACTTTTCCTCCGATCGGTCGTCCGACGTCCAGTCCGTGCTCATCACCCAGCAGTTCGATTCCAACAGCTCCCGCCCGTCAACGTCCTTCGATTCTCCAACGGGCAAAAAGCCGGATTCGTTCCAATACTACTTCCCGGGCAACCACCGTCGCCTGTTGATCTACCCGGACGCCAAGAGCGCCAAGGGCTGGAACCTGCTGGACAGCCTGGGCGTGGTCAACGTCTGGTTCCACACCGGCCGGAACCGCCTCTTTTTCTACGGCATGGAACAGCCGTACTACGCCTGGTTGAGCACCGTGACCCAGGTGCAGGGCGGCGGAGGCGGGGACGCCGATCCGCGCGTCAAGGGCAAGTACAACGTCACCGGAGGCCATGGGGTTTTCGTCGGCGGCATCCCGGATACCTTTGATCTCTTCATCAAGGTCGACTCGCTGTCCAAATTCAAATCCTATCCACTCCCTCTGGTCCATGGCGCCAAATGCAATGAAGACGGCTGGTTCTACGGCAAGGATTGCCGCGATTACCTAAGGCCCTGGTGCAGCGGTAAAAACTGGACGGGGCAGGAATGCGGCCTCGACGTGATCCGCGCCTCGTTGGAGGCGGATTTCAGCCAGGACTCGGTAGACACCGCCCTCAAGGCCCGCGTCTCGGGGCTCTACGATTCCGTGAGCCGGGATACGGCCACCTTGCGCAGGGGCACGGAGGAATTCTGCGTCGATAGGAACTTCCCCGCCGCGGGCGGCGCCTGCGAAAAGTCCAGGAACGAATGCCTGGACAGCAAAGGCAAAAACTCCTGTAAGGAAGCCTTGTGGAAATTCTGCCTGGACAATGCCTGGAGCCCGCCCCAATGCAACCCGGGGCTCGCCAGCTATTGCCATGACAAGCCGAGGCTCTCGGAAGTCCTGTGCAGGCACGCCGACATTTGGTGCGCAGATCCCGCCAACGCCGGATCGCCGCTGTGCAAATGAGAGAAGAAAGAAGGAAGGACGCCATGATGAAACCCATTGCAAGGACGCCCCTGGCCGCGCTGTTGATCGCCGCCGCGATCCCGTTGGCCGCCTGGAGCCAGGAAAGCGAAAGCGCGCGCCTGGAATCCGCCATCCAGAAGGCCCGGACGGAAATGGCCCAGGCCAAAAAGGACGCGGCCAAGGCGGACGCGGAACTACGCAAGACCGACTCCCTGCTGCGCGAAGAGACCACCCGGGCCGCGCAGGCCGAAGAGCGCCAGGCCAGGGATCGCGAGCGCCGGGAAAAGGAGAACGCCTCCCTGCAAACGCGCATCCAGGAGACGCAGGCGAAGATCAACGCCGAACGCGCGGGACTGAGCCGCCATCAGAACGCCCAAGACGAGATCAAGGCCCGTCAGAAGCGCCTGACAATGGTGTTGGCGGGCTATTGCGATTCCGTGGCGGCGCGGATCGAGGCGGGACCGCCGTGGGAACGGGAAGGACGCATCGACCGCGTGAAGTCCCTTAAGAAGGATCTGGAGGCCGGATCGGCGAACCTGGAGGAAGGCTTCGCGCGCCTTAACGCCGCCATCAAGGAAGAGATCAAGGGCGGGGATGAGATCGCCGTGCTCAACAAACCCGTCACCCGCAAGA
>JBDSIO010000204.1:0-5352 GCA_039917895.1 Fibrobacteria bacterium
GACGCTTGGCGTATTTCCGCAGATGGCATGGGCGCGGCGGCGCGCTCGCCCTGCGGCTCATTTTCCTCTACCGTTCAATGGCGCGGGCCCTGGTATTCACAGCCTCGGGAATCCTGCATCGCGACGCGAAGGCCTTCAACCGAGCGGGATCCCACCTTCGCGGAGTCGCGGCCCTTCTGGGATTATCGTGAAAGATTTTTCGTGAAGCCCTTCCTTGATAGGGACCTCAAAAAAGGATTCCAATGAGCGGAGTCCTGTTTGACGCACGCTGGGTGAGGCCGGGCATGACGGGAGTGGGCCGCTACGCTTACAATCTGCTGCGGGGTACCGGCATCCCCAGGGAACGTTGCGCGGTAATCCTGACGTGGGATTGCCCGCAGGCGGACGACTTCGCCGGTTTCCGCATCTTCCGTACTGGCATCGACATCACCGCCCATCCCCGCTCGGATCTGTTCGAGCAATTCCTACTCCCTTGGCTTTGCTGGCGCCATGGATACAACGCCCTGGTTTCCTTCGAAGGCCGGGTCCCGGTTTTCCATCCGGGTATCCGCACCTATCCCATCATCTACGACATGACTTTTGCACAGGAGAAGGATTCGCATTCCCTGAAATACCGCTTCTTCCTCGGTATGCACGCACGCCTAAGCCGTTGGTTCGCGACCCGCGTCATCACCATCTCCGAGACCGTGCGTAAGGATCTGATAGTCATACTTGGGATGCGGGAGTCAAAGGTCGTCGTGGTCTATCCCGCGGGAAGCCGGCTGGCCGACCATGCTCCGGTTCCGATCCCGGATCTCCAGGGCCCTTTCTTCCTGGCCGTAGGCATCACTAACACCCGCAAGAACCTGCCGGCCATCCTTGCGGCTTTCGCGATCGCCCGCAGCCGGACACCCGGCCTGCGTCTCGCAGTTTCAGGTACTACCAGCCTCATCACCGCCGCCGCTGTCGCCACCGCTTTCCGCCAGGGCATGGAGGCCGGCTCCGATACCACGGCCGCATCCCAAACCCCCGCCGAAGCCGTACTCAACCTGGGCTTCGTCGGGGAAGGGCAATTGCGCTGGCTCTACGAGCATGCCGCCGGACTCGTATTCGCCTCACGAAATGAGGGTTTCGGAATCCCGTTGGTGGATGCGGCGGAATTCCACTGTCCCCTGCTCTGCTCGGATATCCCCGTGTTCCGCGAGGTCGCGGGCGAAGCGGCTGAATATTTCAATCCGCGGGATCCGGCCGACATCGCGCGGGCCATGGCTTCGGCCCTGGCTGAACCAGCGGAAGCGCGATCCCGTGCGGCGCGGCTTCAGGGAAGATTCTCCTGGGATCGATCGGCCAAGGCCTTGACGCATCTACTGGGGCTTAACGACCTGACGGACCCAATAATCCCGATGCGGCGCACATGAACGTAAGATTCCCCGGGGACTTGGTTTTTTTGCGTCAGGCTTTATGTACGGCAAGGACGGCGAGGACGGCGGTTGGAACAGACCGATTCAGTCCAGTTCCGATGGTTTTTATTTCCCCATTATGTACCTTGTCCCCGTGATTTTCGCCCGGAAATCCCCCTTCCTGCGCAATATACCGCGCCGATCCGCCTTAGGCGGAGCCTTCCTCGCTATGGCCGGAATCACCGCCCCCATTTCCGTATCGGCCCAGGATTATTCTGAGCGCGTCGGTACGGCGGAATTCCAGTATCTCGAAACCCTTGTCTTCGCCCGACCCGCCGGCCTCGCCGGCGCTTATACAAGCCTGGCCCAGGGAATGGACGCGGTAGGCTACAATCCGGCCGGGATTTCCAAATCCGATGGCCGCCGCAGCGTCGCCGGAACATTCCGCTACCACTTCCTCGACGTCACGTCCGGCAACGCATCCTACGGTTTCCCGGGCGCCGCCGATGCGTCCGGAACCTCCAGCATGGGCTACGCGTTTTCCGCCGCCTATATCAACTACGGCCGCATCGAGGGAACGGATATGGACGGCGTCGCCACTGGGCAGGAACATATGCCTGTCTCATTCAACCCCTCTTTCACGGCCGCGCGCAAAACCTCCGACAATTTGCGCCTGGGCGCGACCCTGAAGGGCGTCTCGGAATATCTGGGCGATTATGCGGGCTCGCAGCTTGCCTTGGGTTGGGGTGTGGATTTGGGTATGCTGTATCAGCCCAATGTCCGCAACATGGGCTTCGGACTCGCGCTGCTCAACCTGGGTCGCAAGGAACGCGCGCACTCCCTGGACGGGTCCACCGGCGGCCTGCTCCCGCTATCGCTCAAGGGCGGAATGTTCTATTTCCCGCTCGACCTGCCCAAAGCCAAAGTGGCCGTGGACGCGGAATTGCCCTGGTTCGAAACCCCGCGGCTTTCCGGCGGCCTCGAATACGCTTTTTCTCCCTACCTCATTCTGCGCGCGGGCAGCCGCATCGATTGGATCGAGGCCAAGCACCTTTACCGGACGATAACGGATGAACGGCCTGGGCCGATTCAGGGTGGCAACGCCCTCAAGGCGGCCGGAGGATTCACCTTCGCCGCGAACGATATCTCCGTGGACTACGCCGTACAGTATTGGTATGGTCTGTCCTGGGTGCACGCCCTCACGATCAAGTGCGCCCTGATTTAAAGGGTTACGAACAGGCTAAAGGGGCTTCCGGCGTGACCGCATCCCGACCCGTATCATCCACTCTGCATAAACCCAATCCCGTCAAAGCTTTGCTCGCGGCCCTGGCATACCAAGGCTACAACTCCTGCTTCACCCGCATGCCTTTCCATTTCCTGCGCAAGCTATACCTCACCAGTATATTGGGCATCCGCATCGGAACCGGGACGTTCATCGGAATGGGATGTTTCTTTACCGGCCGCAACATCATCATCGGTAGCCACACCGTGGTGAACCGCCGGTGCTATCTGGATGGACGGGCAGGGTTGCGCATCGGGGACAACGTGAGCATCTCACCGGAATGCTATCTACTCTCATTGGGGCATGGCGTGCAAAGCCCGGACTTCATCGGCGTTCCCGCGCCTTCATCGTTGGGCGATTACGTATGGCTGGGAGCCCGCGCCATGGTGCTTCCCGGCGTGGACATGGGCCGAGGTTCGGTGGCCGGAGCCGGAGCCGTGGTCACCCGATCCTGCGGAGAGTTCGAAATCGTTGCCGGCGTACCCGCGAAAAAAATCGGGGATCGCAATCGCGAGCTGCGATATACTTTGGACTACTTCCCGCTATTCGACACCGACATCCGCTGTTGAAACGGCAGAAACGCCGACAAGACAAGCCTCGATTTAGGCTTCCAACCACGTAGTCCAATCCTTCAAGGTCTTAAGAATAGGGTCGGTCGCGTTCACGTCTTTCGATAGCTCACGGTTATACCTTCCCGCAGTGTTGGTGCCGCTATGTCGGTAATGGCGTTAACCAACCTTTGCAGTCTGCCTTTGCGGGGGAAATAGTTCAGGTATTCGATATCAAGGCAAGACAGGCCTTCCTGTTCCCCTATGGCACGTAGTTCCATCCCCGTGTACTCCCGGAAATGGCCGGGATTTTCTGCATTTTCCCGGATCAACTCATAGGGATTCTTCCCCTGCAAAAGTTGGATGCGCTTGAAGAATTCCGCGGCGTTGGGGGTTTGCACGATAAGCGCGCCTCCCGGTGCGAGGAAGCTCTGGATGAATCGGTACACCAATTGGGGGGCGGTGTGGACATGCTCGATAACCTCGGCCATAACCACGATATCGCAAGAAGGAATCTCTATCCACTTGGAACGGTCCTGGGTATCGTTCAGATCGAAGGCGTGGAAACGAACGGCTTCCAACTTGATGCCTTTCGGGTAATGACCTCCCCGGCTGTTTTGGGAAGCGAAACCAACGCATAGGATTTCATCACGAGGGAATTTCAGGGAGAGTAATTCCGTGAAATAGGAAGGTCCGATGTCCATGATCCGGGCGGTACCTGCAGGGAGCTGCGCTCGAAATCTCTCGACCAGGCGCAGTAAGTAAGCGAAGCGGCGGGCCATGCATGCGATATAGTATCGGGCTTCCGGTTGCAAATCGAGAGATGCGAAATGCGCAAGGATTTCATTCTCTGTCATGCCTAATCCTTTTCCATACTGCCGATTCCTTCGCCGTTCGCTTGCAGAAGATAGAACAGGGACGATAAAGCGTCGAAAGAAAGGCCCCTCCATAGTCGGGGCATCACCCGTCATCCTTCAATCTTTTGAACCCCCCGGAACGGCGATCTCCGCCTTGTTAGGGCGGAAACCACGGGTATTTGCCGTCCCGGGGGGAATGGAGTCCATTACCGGAGGCCATTCCGTCCTCGGGCGAACCCGCGGGGGCGACAGCGGCAAGAATGGCGACAGGCTTGAAAGGCGCCGCAGGAAATGCCGCCCCGCCAGTGATAAGTAATGGCCCGCCTCGCGCCAACGCGGAATCCAGCAAAGCAGGAACCGGGGGGTGAGCATTTTCCAGGCCGGCAGCATGCCACATTCGTACATGTTGAAGAGCTCAATCAGCAAATGGATGTATTTCGCGTCGGCGCGGCTGCACCTGAACAGCACGCGCTTGCTTAGGGCCAGATGGATGAAGAGATTCTGGGCCATGCAACGCCGGAAGATGTAGGCGGAGGTGTGGATCTGCAGGGGATGGTTGTCGTCGTCCATGCCCGAGAGCTGGCGCACGACCCCGCGATCGATGTCGACCCAGAATAGCCCGGGGGAGCGCCCCGTTAACACCCAGGTTACCTGCTTGCCGCGGAACATCCGGCGGGCCGAACCCGGAAGGGCTTCGATGAACTTCGAGAAATAGCCTTCCACCTGGGCTAGGCTGGTTTCGGTGCGGCCTTCCAGCGCGTAGAACTTTTCCAGGGCCGGCGCCTGCTGTGCAGCGTACTCCTTGAGGCTGCGCTCGCGGTCGCGCCCACGTTCGGAAAGGTTGGGAAGCCCGGCGCATGCGAATCCCGCTTCCCTGGTCCAGGAATCACCCGGAACCATCGCGACCGTTTCGGGCCCGCCCGCCGCCCGGCAGTAGGCTTCCAGCAGTAGCGGCGAAGTCACGGTATGGTTCAGGTGGAAGGTCTCGCGGTGCAGGTAACAGCGATTGCCGGCCAGGGGGATGGCGTACCTGGCGCGTACCTTGGAAGTGAAATCGGAGTAGGAGCGCAAACGGGCGCCGGTATCGTCTTCATCCCGGATGGGAGCATCCATATAATCGAAGCTCATCCGCTCTTCGGCGCGATCCTGTCCGCGGAACACGAAATCGATGCGGGGGTGGCGTTTCAGCACCTGCCGCAGGGGCGCATCCGCGATGCGGGCGTCGGTGGCGTTGAACAGGGTGACGCCTCCGCATTCCACAACGGCGGCGCTATCGTTGAAGGGAT
>JBDSIO010000205.1:0-2313 GCA_039917895.1 Fibrobacteria bacterium
GTTCTTCACCAGGCCCAGCTCGCGGTTGATGATCAATTGGATGGCCATGGCCCGGCGCACCGAAGCCTCCGTGGGCGTGGTGACCGCCTCGTCATAGGCGTTGGTATGCAATGAATTGCAATTGTCGCCGATAGCCAGCAACGCCTGCAGGGTAGTGCGGATGTCGTTGAAATCGGTCTCCTGGGCGTGCAGGGAACGGCCCGAGGTCTGGATATGGTATTTGAGCTTCTGACTGCGCTCGTCGGCGCCATAGTGGTCGCGCATGGCGATGGCCCAAATGCGGCGGGCCACCCGGCCGATGACGGCGTATTCCGGATCCAGGCCGTTGGAGAAGAAGAAGGATAGGTTGGGCGCGAAGCGGTCGATGTCCATGCCGCGCGCCTTGAAATACTCCACATAGGTGAATCCGTTGGCCAGGGTCAGGGCCAACTGGGTGATGGGGTTCGCCCCGGCCTCGGCGATGTGGTACCCGCTTATGCTGACGCTGTAGAAGTTGCGAACTCCATGGTCGATGAAATACTGCTGGGTGTCCGCCATCTGGCGCAGGGAGAACTCGGTGGAAAAGATGCACGTGTTCTGGGCTTGATCCTCCTTGAGGATGTCGGCCTGCACCGTGCCGCGCACGATGCGCAGGGTCTCGGCGCGGATGCGCGCATAGTCGGCCGGGTTCATGACCTCGTCCGCCGAAAGACCCAGGAACCCCAGACCCGATCCGTCGTGCCCTTCCGGAAGTTTCGCCGCACGGTAACGGGGTGGTTTGATTTTCCGACCCTTGAACCACTTCGCGATCTTGACACGGGTCTTTTCCCAATGGCCGGTTTTGCGGAGCCAGCGTTCGCAGGCGGCGTCGACGGCGGTATTGAAAAAAAAGGCGAGCAAAATGGGCGCGGGACCGTTGATGGTCATGGATACGGAAGTGTCCGGCGCGCAGAGATCGAATCCGGAATACAGGCGCTTGGCATCGTCCAGGCAGCAAACCGAGACCCCGGAATTGCCTACCTTGCCGAAGATATCAGGACGCGGATCGGGATCGGCCCCGTACAGGGTCACGGAATCGAAGGCGGTGGAAAGGCGCACGGCCTTCTGGCCCTTGCTGACTAAATGAAAACGGGCATTGGTGCGTTCGGCCGTGCCTTCGCCCGCGAACATGCGGGTGGGATCCTCGCCTTCGCGCTTGAACGGGAATACCCCGGCGGTATAGGGAAACCGCCCGGGGACGTTTTCGGACCGCAGGTATTCGACCTGATCGCCCCAGTTTTCCGTGGCGGGCAGGCAGACCTTGGGGATGTCCAGGCCGCTCAGGGATTGGGTATGGTTTTCGACTTCGATATCCTGTTCCCGCACGCAATAGGATTGGGAAGGTTCGCGATAGGATTGGCGCAAGGCGTCGAATGCGCGAAGTTCCGCCAAGATGCCGGGACCGATATCCGCGAGCAGGGCATCGTAACGTGCGCGTAACAGTGCGGATCCCTCCGCGCGGGCCGGTTCCCTCGTGGTCGCAGCCTTCGAGGCCGCGTGGGCTTTCCGCCCTTTGGCGGAATCGGCCCGTTTCGCCGCTGGCCAATCCATGGGTTCGGCTTTGGGAGGCAAGGGTTCGCCCAATTCCCCCATGGCGTAGTACAGGTGTTCCGCGGTGCGCGCTTTCTCCGCCAATCCCTGGGTACCGACGTGGTACCCGACTACCGCGGCCGCGATGCAGCGCAGGTAGTCGGACCGCTCGCGCGGGATCAGATTGCGCGTATCCGGCTCGCCTTCGGGAAAAGCCTGGAAGTCCCAGCCCAGCTTGCGGAACAAAGCGTTGCATAAGGCATGCGTGCCGCCGTCCTGGAACCGATGGGCGCAAGTCCCGAATACCGGGAGGGATTCCAACGCGGATGCGAACACCTTGTGGTTGCGCTGGTAGGCCTTGCGCACGTCCCGCAAGGCGTCCTCGGCCCCGTGCTTGTCGAATTTGTTGAGCACGACGAAATCGGCATAGTCGAGCATGCCGATTTTCTCCAATTGGCTAGGCGCGCCGTATTCCGGAGTCATCACATACAGCGAAACGTCCGCTACTTCGGTGACTTGGGTGTCACTCTGGCCGATGCCGGCGGTTTCCAGCAGGATCAGATCGAAACCGGCGGCGCGCAGCAGACGCAAGCCGTCCGGGACGGTCGCGCTCAGGGCCGCATGCGCGCGCCGCGTGGCCAGGGATCGGAAGAACACGCGATCGGCCCGGCCCGCCGCATTCACCCGCAACCGGTCTCCCAGCAGGGCCCCGCCGGTGCGGCGGCGCGAAGGGTCGACGCACAATACCGCCACCCGCTTACGCGG